>NZ_QQPQ01000007.1 GCF_003346715.1 Oceanispirochaeta sp. M1 | reverse complement strand
GCAAGTTGAGCACCTATGTAAAAGGGATCTGTTTTTAACCCAGATTCTTCAGGGAAGGAAGGCTCCTGATCACACAACTATAGATCGATTTATTCGGCGACACGGGAATGCCATTGATGGACTGTTCTTCCAGGTTATCGAGCGGCTTGGTTCACTGGGTGAGCTATCCAAGGATATCATCTATCAGGACGGTACTAAGGTAGAATCCAAGGCAGGTCGCTACAGTTTTGTCTGGAAGAAAGCTACAAGTAAAAACTTGGATAAGCTTTATCGACATATTGAGATCCTTTTATCAGAAGCAAACAACCACTTAGGCTGGACTTTAGATTTTAAGGATTATGATTATGGGTTGGATACCTTGATTGAACAGTTAAAAGGTACAGGAAAAGATCTGATCCCTAAAAGAACTGGGCGTGGGCATCGTATTTCTGAGGTGCAGAAACTTTACCGGGATGCGCTTGTGTACAAAGAGAAATTAAATCGATACAAGGATTATCTAAGTTCGATGGTCGGGCGGAACAGTATGAGTAAAACCGATCCAGATGCAACATTTATGCGAATGAAAGATGACTATATGCGAAACGGCCAACTCAAGCCCGCCTACAATCTGCAAGTCCTGGTTGATAGCGGTTACATTGTCGGAAGCTTAGCTAGTGCCGATCGTACAGACTATGCCACCATGATTCCAGCCATAGATCATATGCATAAGTCTTTAACCTGGAAGTACTCAAAGTACTGTGCAGATAGTGGATATGATAGTCAGCAAAATTTTGAATATCTGGAAGAACAGGGTGTTAGGGCCTATATCAAGCCTCAGGGATATGAGCAGGAGAAAAAACGTAAATTCAGAAAAGATATCGGTAAAAAAGAGAATATGACATTTGATGCTGATCAGGACTGTTTTATCTGTACCAGGGGTAAGAAGTTGGAACACAAATATGTTCGTACCCGCAAAAACCAGTATGGATATGAGACAACCACTCATATCTACCGCTGTCGAAGAGGATGTAAAACCTGTCCCACACGCTCAGCCTGCATGAAAAGAAGCAAGGCTCCCTACAAACAGGTCCAGGTGAATAATAAGCTAGCCAAATATCATCGGCAGGCCTTGAATCTGATTACCAGTGATGAAGGCTCTGAGATTCGTGTCAACAGAAGTATTCAGGCAGAGGGAGCTTTTGCTCAGATAAAAGCAAACTGGTCTTTTCGAAGATTTTTACACTCTGGGATGAGCGGTGTTCATACAGAATGGCTTATAATGTGTTTAGCTATGAATGCAATCCGTTTAGGAAATCGTTTGGCCCGTAATGAGATCGGAAAGCCTTTCCATTATCGGATTTCTGAAGAAACAGCATAGTATCAGCTGGTATCATCATAAAAAGACGACTCAATCTACTTTTGACAGTGAAACTATCCTCAATAATACATGAATTTTCTACTGATAATGATAAAACTTGGTGACACAGGGGCAAACTAAGGTGCTGTTTATAGATTTAACATAAGAATATTCAGGAAAGGATTGTGGACCAAAAAAAGAGCTGCTGCAATTTTACTTTTGCAACAGCCCCTTTTTTTTGCATTATTGCTAATAGAAACAATCCGGATCAATCGGAATTAGGGTCAGATAGTCAGATCCTTCTTTGATTCATCTTCATCCTCATCTCCAAGAGAGGTGACAATAAACTCATTGGTTCTTTTCAGCCTTGACGCCAGGAGACGACTGAGAAACAGACCATACTGAGGATACTGTTTCAGCACCTTGATAAATGACTTTCGGGGAATCCGGATCAGCTTTCCACTGGTCTCTGCAATTACCGATGCGCTTCTATCCTTATTCAGAAGGAAAGCCATCTCTCCCAGAAATACATCTTCCGGAGTGATCCGCCCTACAATTTGTCCATGGTGAACGACCTTATAGCTGCCGCTTGAAATATAGAATATTGAATCTCCGGGATCACCCGATCTCACAACAATATCACCCTCTTTAACAATCAGCATCTCTTCGCTTGAAAATCCGGCTGGTGTCAGACGCTCATGCAGATGTCTGTGATTCATAACCATTGTGACCTGATTTCCCTTCTTATTGAAAAGAATACGGTCGGCTACGATACGGGATAATAGAATACCACGGCTGCTGAGATTATCTGAAGAAGCATTCTGAAGTGAGCGCTTATAGGCTTCAACATCAAATCCTTCACCCTCATCATGTATGACAAAACGGGATTCCTTCTCCGTTAGTATCCATTCAAGGAGTACCTTTTTCCGGCGGATATCCTTACCAAGATTCTTTTCCTGAATTAGTTCTATCAGGCTTCCGCCCTCTGACAGCTTCTGATCCCTCATTTCTTTAGTGATACCACAGTTGCCATGCTCGATTCCATTGAGAATCAATTCGGACAGAGCCATCTGCAGCTTAAAACGCTCTTCACTTGTAACACGCCCGGAACGGACCATATTGATCGACAGAAGTCCTGTATATACCGAAACAACCGAATAGTCGGAATTTGAAATACTGAAGGCCCCGGAAAATTTATCAAGGATGTTATCTGCCAGTTCATTCTGGTAAATCAGCTGTCTGTTGGCATAGACGATGGAAAGGATTTTGGCAAAATGAGTACGGATACGTGAATAGTCTAAAAGGGTCAGAAGATTGAGACTGCGAAACTGGTCTAGAAGTCGGGCTTCTTCATGACGTCCGAGATCGTAGATCCCGATAATCCCCGAACTATGAAGCCAGGAATCCTCTACGATCTTATCCTTGAGAAAGGTCAGATCCAATTCCTTATCCGACAGATGAAGAATCGTCAGTTCAGGTAACTCAAAGTTGAGAATATCCAGTGCGTCCGTAATATTGTCGGTGAAACGGAGGTTGTAATCTCCGGGGAATTCATTCTGAATTACCCGTTCAATTCCCTGATTGATAATGCTGTCGCTGCAAATCGTAACTATTGTGTTCATCTATAATGGCCCTTTGGTATAAGTATCGCTCCAAAGACCCATAAAATTGAATGGAAAAAGTCAGCTTTTCAATAATAAAAAAATGTAAACTGTGAAAATTTTCACAGTTTGTCCTTGCTGTTTATTCAGAGCCCTATTATTATCAGATCAGAATGAACAGGGAAAAGCTGTCAGGAGCCTCTCATACCAGAATGATAAGACTCTTTATTATTCTGGACAGAATGGATGAAGACTGGAAACAGACAGTTCTGAGTTCAGGAGAACTGGGAAATCTTATCGCTACGAGTGCTGAGAACATCCGCAAGGATCTTAATGCCCTTGGCTGTTCTGCATCAGGCAGAGGTTACAGAGTATCAGAACTGACTACATCACTGAAGGTAACACTGAAACTGCAGCAGGAACTAAGTGCAGGTCTTGCCGGGCTGGACAGCTGGGGTGCCGTGCTTCTGAAAAATCCAGACAGTTTTCCCGGAATTATTATTACAGCTGCCTTCGACAGCAGCCAGAACAGGATCGAGAGAACTGAATCCCTTCTTCCTCTTCACCCGTCCTATGAGATCAGAGAGGTCTTCAAGAGGGAGAATATCAGGGTCGGGATACTGGCCAGCGAGAGCAGTGATCCCGAACGTATCCTTAAGCGGATGATTGAGGGTGGAGCTGAAGGGATCATCAACCTGACAAGCTGCCCGTTAATGGTCCCGGAAAATATTTTTTATCATCAGGCTGATCTTACAGCCGGTTTTCTAAGTATTGTTTCCCGTATTAACGGGGTGGAAAAATAAATAATTCGGTTGAAGCGTTAAACCTGCTGCAGCCTGTAAGGATGAGAGAGATGTACAGCATACAGACATTGAACAAGATTTCTACAAAAGGCCTGGACTGTCTTCCACGTGAAGACTTTGAAACAGCCTCAGATATGACCCATCCGGATGCCATTCTGGTGCGCAGCTACAAGATCGCCACAGAGGAGATCCCCTCCACGGTCAAGGCCATCGCCAGAGCCGGCGCCGGAGTCAACAACATCCCTGTCGACTATTGCACCGAAGAAGGAATCGTCGTCTTCAACACCCCCGGCGCTAATGCCAACAGTGTAAAAGAACTGGTTCTCACCGGCCTCTTCCTCTCTTCCAGAGACATCATCAACGGAATCAACTGGACACAGAGTCTGAATCCCGCAGATGAGGTCTCCCGACTGGTAGAAAAAGAAAAATCCAGATTCTCCGGACCCGAAATACAGGGCAAGAAACTGGGAATCATCGGACTCGGTGCCATAGGGGTTCTTGTAGCCAATGCGGCACAGAGCCTGGGAATGGAAGTAACCGGGTATGACCCCTTTATCTCCATCAACGCTGCATGGGGGCTCTCTCCCTCTGTCCACAAAGCTAAATCACTGGATCAGCTGATTGCCAAATCCGACTACATCAGCCTTCATATTCCCCTGACTGATAAAACCAGAGGCATTATTGATGCACAGCAGTTTGAACATATGAAACCCGCCACCCGTCTCCTCAATTTTGCCAGAGGAGGGCTGGTCAACAACGACAGTCTTAAGAAAGCTATAGAAGATGGAAAAATCAGCCATTATGTTACTGACTTCCCCGATGGAGAAGTGCTGGGAAATCCCGGAATCATAACAATCCCCCACCTGGGAGCCTCTTCTCCTGAAGCCGAAGAAAACTGTGCAGTAATGGCCGCAAAACAGACAAAAGACTTCCTCGAAACGGGAAATATCAAAAACTCTGTAAACTTCCCCTCCTGTGCCATGGATTACAGCGGAGGCCACCGCCTCTTAATCGCCAACAGAAATATACCCAATATGGTTGGGCAGATCTCTACCATGCTGGCAGACAATGGTATAAACATTCAGGATATGATGAATAAACATATGAATGATATCGCATACAATATCATCGATATCGACAATGCGGTAACACAGGAACTGCTGGATAAGCTGAAAGGCATCGACGGGGTAGTGATGGTTAGAACCATCCCACCTCTGGATGACTGAAAACTAAATATCAATAATTAAGAGGGAAGGTCTTAAGCTCGTCCCTCTTATAGAGTATCCCCAGACTGCTTCTGTACTCCCCTGCCCAGATGCTGATCCGGGGAGAAGAAAAGAGATACACAACACCTCCGACCTCAAGAGGCCGGTTATAAATAAGGGAACGCAGATCAGAGCGCAGAGCCTGCTTTACAGCTTCTTCCATTGACAGGATTCTGGCTCCCTCCAGCATCATGGGAATGCCACCGGCTGCTGCTGCAGCCTGAAAGCCTCCTCCCCTGCTAATCCCCATTCGTCTGTACTGATGCTCATCGGGCCAGAAATAGAACAGAATCCTCATATTCTCATAGTCATCATCAACCTGATAAACCTCAAGAGCCGGATCACCCCGCTCAATCTGATGGATAGGCTCCAGCTTAAAGAGCTCATCAAATCCTTGATCAGCATTTCCGGGAATATATCGAAAATCGAAGCCATAGAGCATACCGGAAAAGATCCATCGTGCATCTTCCAGGAGAATCTCAATAGCCTCTTCCCGAATCTCGTCATATCCGTCGGGAAAGATCGCTTTATTATCTTCAGAAGGCTTCATCATGGTGGCAAAACCGAGAGCCGAATAGTTTATTTCAAGAGAGAGGGAGAGGTAGGGATCGGCAGCTGACAGAGATGTTGTCAGCATGCAGAAAAGCAGCGCAGCAAGCCACAGGTTCTTCGTATAGGACCTACCTTTTCCAGGGATTATTTCTGGAATCTCTAAAAACCTTTACAGGATCTGTCCCGAGACGGATCATAAAATAGAGGTAACCGATTAACAGTCCAAGAAGATGTGTTCCATGAGCTATATTCCCCCGGCCTCCGAAAAGAAGAGAGAATATTTCAATACCCGCATAGAGAGAAACCATTACGGTTGTCTGCATGGGGATAATTCCAAAAAGGTAAATTTTGGAAAAAGGGAAGTACACGGCAAATGCCAGAAGGATGGCAAAGAGTGCTCCCGAGGCTCCCATAAGAAAGACATTGGTACTGCCCGTCAGAAAATAGACCCCCAAAGACATAAGTCCCGCCAGAAGACCCGTCGCTAAATAGTAGGTCAGAAACTCCCAGCTTCCCATCCGCTCTTCCAGCTGTGGTCCGAAAAAGAAGAGCCCCAGCATATTGAAAAGAATATGGTTCATGCTTCCGTGAACAAACATATAGGTCAGAGCTGTCCAATAAAAATGATCCCGAAAAAAGAGCACCGGATTCAAAGACAGATAAACTGTCAGCCTTGGTGACATCATTGTCAGAAAATAAACGGTAATATTTATCCCTATCAGAATCAGGGAAATATTATTAAATGTATAGGGGAAGGGTTTTCTGATTCCCCGGGCTTTATTTTTCATTCTTATAAAGTACTGCTAGCAACCGAAAAGATCAATTATTTTGTTTTGCGATAAAAGACTTACTGCAGCGAGAACAATCTGACAGAGCCCGGTTTGAGATCTGATATGGTCAGGGTGTTGTCAGCAGACAGAAACAAACTACCCTGGCTTGAAGAGAAATCATAATCCACGACAGAAAGAATTCCATTCCGCCCTGTGATACTGCTGTAATCAATCTTTACCTTCACAGGTTTTTTATTCTCAGCATTATTCAGAGACATAACAGGAATAAGAAGTCTTCCCTTTTCATTGATAATCCACCAGGCAAACGTCTCATCTGCGACAACACGGAGGAGCTCACCCTTCTCCAGAACAATTTTATATCTTTGATATATATCTTCCATGCGATTCTGCATTTCTGTCAGGTCGCGCTGCAGTACAAGGGGACGGCGAAAGAGGGTAACACCGCTGAAACGGGAAAGAAACAGACTACGCAGAAGATCAGAATTATTCGAGGATTCACCCTTTGCCAGAAGAATTCCCTGGGTCACAGGAATACGCCGTCCCTTATTCTTTTCAAAGAGATTTCCAAGCTGATGAAACCATGTATGAATCGATTCTTCATCCAGAGGGAAACGATCCTTCTCCCTGTTGGTCAGAACAACAGGCTCCGTAGGTTCTTCAGGATAATTCTGTTTTTCAGAAAGCTCCAGGACATAACCCGTATAACGTTTACAGCCCTCAGCCTCCTTGATGGCGCTGTAGACCTTCTGAATCTGTCCATCAGAAAAATCATGAGGAAGAGCCAGATAGACAAAGTCCAGAGCAAACTGCATCTGCAGTCCACCGAAAATCCTGGAAAAATAAGCGAGGGCACCGGCTTCTTCAAAATCAAAGCATACAGCTCCATCTTCAGCATCAGTATCCGAAACAGCAAGGTCGGCACTGCCGGCAAGTTCTTTCAGCCGGGAGTAATCATAAACCCCGCTCCTCCCGTGCTCATTTTGTACAAGTGCGTGTACTTCTGCCAGCAATGTGGCTTTGTCCACAGAACGGCCGGATAGAGTATTCCATGAAAAGAACTCGGGCTTTCGGTAGATAACTGCCGAGACAGGATCAATTAATGGCGATAGATAATAGCCGGCTTTCTTTCCGCAGAGATGGGCGGCTGCCACAAGCAGACGAAACTGCTGTTCCAAAGTCAGCCCCAGACTGTCCAGAACAGGATCTGACAGATGACGGTCAAGCTGTGAGTGACTTCTTGGATGCAGAGGCCTTGCAGGATTACAATCTGTGACTGGATAGAAAATAAGGCAGTCATTCCGCAGGCGGGGAATATCCATGAGGACTTTGAAAAAAGAACCGTAGTCCTGCAGATTGATAAACTGAAAATCTCCGTCCCTGAGCCAGCGGTCATCACGACGACGCACAACTGGACTGGACGCTGTTCTAACAAGAGAGAGTCGACGATAGAAATCGAATACTGCCCCGGAAGAGAGGGTTACCTTCTCAGCCGGAGAGAGGTGGATATATCCATGCCGGGTAAACTCTTTAAAAAGTTTCTGACCGGCAGCCTTATCTTCTCTGGAATCCTCACAGGCTGCAGCCAGTTTCTGCCACAGCTTTTTTCCAATTGTTGCCATATTAAAATAATAATACCCTGAATAAAATGAACATCAAAGCATTTTCTCGATAAAGGACTCAATAATACCGCATTGAAGTGCCGAATATGCCTTATCCGGAAATAGTGTCCTGATTTCGGAGAGTGATTCCTGAAGCATAAGCAGAGCTTTCTCTCCGGCGCCCTTTATGGTTCCGCTCTCCTCCAGCATAGAAATTGCGGCTTCCACTTCATCCACACCCTTATCGATTCCCTTTTCTCCGGCTTTCTCCATTAACTCTGCAAAATCCTTGAACCTGTCTCCCGCCTGCTGATGAAAGAGTATAACAGGAAGGCTTTTCTTCCCTTCCACAATATCGTCACCTCTGTGTTTTCCGGGATTTCCTGTGGTCAGGTTTTTCACATCATCAAGTATCTGAAAACCGACTCCCGCCTTCTCCCAGCTCTCAGCCGCCTTTTGGCAGAGTTCCTGATCCCCCCCACCCATAAGACAGCCTGCATAGGCTGCAAAACGAGCCAGAGCACCAGTCTTGAAGCGGCACATCTGAAGGTATACGGGAACATCTGGTACGCTCTTATGATCGTTGTGCCATTGGATATCGAGACCCTGCCCGAAATGAAGACGCCTCAGGCTGTCGCAGTAGGCATCCAGTATTTTATATTTCAGAGAATCATCCATATCCTGCTGATGACGGATCAGAGCGGTGGCATTAAAATACATGAGGTTTCCCGCATTGATGGAGAGATCTTCACCGTAGAGTAGATGAACAGCGGGCTTACCGCGTCTCTCCTCAGACTTGTCTTCGATATCATCTACAATCAGACTTCCGTTATGAGCCATCTCCACCAGGGGAGTAAGAGGATAAACATCTTCTCCCCGGCCGCCTGCTGCTTCGCAGCACAGAACCATCACAAGGGGGCGCCAGCGTTTCCCTCCCCGTTCAAGGAGTTCCAGTCCCGGAGCATGGAAACGGTCAATCATAGAAGGCGGTACATCAGCAGAAAGAGAATCGGTCATTCCTGTGAGCCAGGAATCTCCGGCCTTCCGGGGCATCAGGTTGTACAGTTCCTCTTCAATTTTTTCCAATCTCTGGCTATACTGATCCATATTCGTCCCCTTGCTGATAATACCTGCAGGGTTTGACTGCAGTTTCTTAAACCCATTATAGAAGGAGACCACACTATGTCCAACAGGACCCGTCCGGATTTTTACACCCAGAAAGCAAAAAAAGAGGGCTATATGGCCCGTTCAGTTTTTAAACTGGAAGAGATTCAGAATAAGACAAAACTGATCAACAGCGGAGATACTGTACTGGATATTGGAGCATCCCCCGGAAGCTGGACCCAGTACTGCCTGAAACTCCTTAAAGGAAAGGGGATAGTGGTAGGTGCCGATCTTAAGCCTCTGGGAAAATTCAGAGCCAATGGAGAACTCCATTTCATTCAGGGTGATGTATTCTCGGAAGAGATCAGAGGGGAGCTCTCTCAATGGGGCCCCTTTGACGTTATTATCAGCGATGCGGCTCCTTCAACCACGGGCAACCGTCTGATGGATACACGCCGCTCTTATGATCTTGTTGAACAGATTCTCAATTTTTCACTGGAATGGCTTAAACCCGGAGGAAATTTCACGGTCAAGGTTTTTCAGGGCGGTGATGAAACTGAGATTTTTGACAAAATGAAAGATGAATTTGAACAGGTAAAAAAATTAAAACCCAAGGCAGTTCGAAAGGAATCATTCGAATACTACCTTATCGGCCTGAAACGGAAGGGATAGCTTCAGTTCTGATCTCCACTCTAGTAGAATCCGATTCCGGTTTTCCCAGAAAAAAACCCTGAGAGTAATCAATCCCGATAGAACGGACAATATCATAGATCTCCTGGGAATGGACATATTCGGCAACAGTTCTAGTTCCGGTCCTTCTGGCAAAACCCACAATTGTTTCGGCGATGGCCATGGCATTCTTGTCACTATCCAGATTACGGATAATTGATGCATCAATCTTAATCAGGTCCACTTCCAGAGCCATGATGTAATTAAAGTTGGAGTAACCTGTTCCGAAGTCATCAAGGGCGATGGAGCATCCATAATCCTTTACAAGACGGATAAACTCAGGAACCTCGGGAACACCCTCAATATTCTCACTCTCCAGAATCTCGAATATGATCCTGGGAGCTTCCTTCCAGTGATTTTCCAGAATCCGGCGTATAAACATAACAGTATCCCTGTTCTGAATATCTTCAACAGAAATATTGAAAGAATAATCCTTTGTAGTATTCTTCATTTCCCTGATGATCTTCCGGAGCATTATCCGCGACAAGGTAGGATACTGACGGGAGCGTTTGGATATTTTCAGAAATGTTTCGGGATATATAATATTTTCTTCTTCATCGATAATCCGCATCAGACATTCAAACTTTTCAATGAGACCTGTTCTGTTATTGATGATAGGCTGATAATAAGGGAAAACCCGGTCTTCCTTTATGGACTGTTTGACTTCATGGGTCCAGCGTATGTTTTCGGCATATTCACGGGGAATATCCATGGCGTGATGATAAACTAGAAAGGAAGCATGCTTCTCTTTTGCTCTTTTCAGTGCCATATCAGCCTGAGCAAGAATACCCGGAGTTCTGATGCTGAATTCTTCAAGAAGCTCTTTATCATTAACAGAAGCAACCCCGAGGGTTATGGTAATTGTTATTTCCGTATTCTCTACCTGAAAGGGATAATCATTTACCATCTCTATAATAACATCAGCCGTGCGGTGCACCCGTTCAATATCGGGAGAATAGTTAAACAGGAAGGCAAACTCGTCTATCTCAAGCTTGTAGAGCTCAACTCCATCAAATAAGCGGGAATGGGAAGAACGTGCCAGACTTCTCAGTCTCTTGGCCAGAGACTGTATGACCGCATCTCCCACTGCATTCCCGTAAAAATCATTAACTTCCTTGAAGGAATCAATATTTATAAGATAAAGAACCGAGTCGGAGCGGGCAGAATCGAGGCGGAGTTTCTCTCTGTTGGGAAGACCTGTTATTCTGTCAAAGTAAATTTTTTCAATAAGCCGTTCACGGTCATTATTCATCTTTCTGAAGTAGAGACGACTGGCAGGATAGGAGATGAGGAATGTAATTATCAGCTGAGGAATAAGTATGGGTAGGAGTCGGCTGTTATAGAATTCAAGAAATATAAGGGTTCCCAGAAGGAGAGTATAGCTGAGAATAATCAGGGTTTTAACAAATGTTTTCATATAATTCTTTTGATAGTAATTCCTGAGTATTCAAAAAAAGGTGCGAAATAGTTCTATGTTTCAGCTTATTGAATCCCTCTTAAAGAACGGGTTAGAAACAGCTGAAATGAAATGACCTGCATATCCTTTTTCAACTCCCTCATCTGCCGATCCAATACTTCTCCCTTTCTTTGAATCTGCTCAAGTTCCTTGAGCCCGAATTTTCTCAGACCATCCCCGGTTACTTTCTGGTTCTTTTTACCCCGGACGTCATACATCTGAAAAGCTGTTTGTATAGATTCACCTTCGGCAACTGCCATCTTAACCTTTAATACCCTGCGGATCTGACGCATCAGACCGGAGAGAAGATAGACAAGATCGGTGTCTCCTGAGAGAGTTATTTTTGAGAAAACTTCCAGTGTACCCGAAAGATCTTTCAACAGCATTTTTTCAAAAAGAGTGAAGACATTTTCCTCTTTGCTGTGATAGACAAAATTATCAATATCCTCTTCACGGATAATATCACCTATGCTGAAATAGAAGGCCAGCTTCTGACAGGCTTCCTTCATATCCGTGGTATTATTTTCCACCATTTCAAGAAGAACATTGATGGCCTTAGCTTCAATTTTCAGCCCCTGGTCGGAGAAATATTTCTGAATCCAGCCTTTTTTCTGGTTATCAAACATCTCCCAGAAAATTTTCTTTTCCGAGGGGGGGATAAGAGCAACAATCCTCTTATCCACAGAGACAGAATCACTTTGAAAAACAAGTGTCACATCATCGGGCATATTCTTGCAGAACTGGGCCAGCATCTTAATATCCCCTGCTTTTTTTATCTCTTCACAGTTGAGGATAATTGCCATCTTATGTGCAGAAAAAAGGGAACCGTTCCGAAGAATTGAGAGGATCTGACTCATATCATTTTCAAAAGGATAAAAGCGATGGGATTCGGGATCTTCACTATATTTCTTTTTGAGATTCTTTCTCAGATTGTCCAGATACTGGTCTTTCTGCCCTTTTTCAGGGCCCAGGAGCATATGAAGTTGTTTTTCAGCCATATTGCCTGATGACGGTTATCAGCTTTCCAAGAATTCTGACATCCTGAGTAAATATCGCCGGGAAGGCAGGATTCTCCGCCTGAAGACGCACTCTGTTTTTTTCTTTGTAAAAACGTTTAAGAGTAACAGCATCATCTACCATGGCTACAACAATTTCACCGTTATTGGCCTGAGGCTGCTGAACAAATACAGCAAGGTCACCATCAAAGATGCCGGCCCCGATCATACTCTCGCCCTGAACATGGAGGGCAAAAAGATTACCCTTTTTCAGTAGATCTGAAGGCAGAGTGACCGACCCGTCATGATTCTCTTCAGCAAAAAGAGGAAGTCCGGCGGCAACATTTCCAAGAATCGGAATACGTCTGGTCTCTTCACGCCCCTCTTCTTCGGGTGCCAGAGTTATGGCTCTTGATTTATTATGACTGATAGCAATAACTTCTTTTTTCTCAAGAGCTTTGACATGATCATATGCTCCCTTAACAGAGATACTGAAATTACGTCCGATTTCACGAATTGAGGGCGGATACTGATTGTCGTGGATATAATTCCGGATAAACTCCAGAATCTCACCTTGTCTTTTTGTTAATGCTTTCATTTTTTTATTTCCAGACCATACTTTTTAATCTTACTATGAAGATTACTGGGATATATTCCCAGATCCTGGGCTGTACGTGATATATTATACCCGTTTGTTTCCAGTCTGTCTTGTAAAAGTATCTGCTCAAATTCATCACGTGCTTCATTAAGCTTCATGATCCCGAATTTTTCAAGCAAGGGAGACTTTTTAGTCAGCTTCTGCTCTCCCAGAAACTCCACAACAGTCTCTGCTGTAATCTCAATCTCTTCGGACATGATATTAATTCTTTCTATAAAATTTTTCAATTCCCGGATATTACCGGTCCATGGAAAACGGCTCATTTCAGCCAGGCCTTCCACAGAGATTCTACGCTCCGGACTTCCGGAGGGAGTAAAGAGCTTCATGAAGTGATCCACCAGAAGAGGCAGGTCTTCAACTCTGTTTTTCAGAGAAGGTACATGAATGGGCACAACATTAAGACGGAAGTAGAGGTCTTCCCGGAAGCGGCCCTCTTCAATCTCCCGCATTATATCCTTATTGGTTGCCGAGATGATTCTGACATCAACAGAGATCTGATCTGTCCCCCCGATCCTGTCAAATTTCAGCTCCTGAATTGCTCTGAGAACCTTTGCCTGGGCCGCCAGAGACATATCAGCGACTTCATCAAGAAACAGGGTTCCTCCATCTGCCAGCTCAAATTTACCTTTTTTCTGTCTTGCCGCACCGGTAAAAGAACCTTTCTCATGACCAAAAAGTTCACTCTCAATCAGATTTTCCGGAATGGCCGCACAGTTCACCTCTACAAAAGGTTCCATCCTTCTGGAACTGCTGTTGTGCAGAGCTCTCGCTACCAGTTCTTTTCCGGTACCATTATCTCCAAGAATAAGAACCCGGGCTTCCGAATCTGCAGTCTGGGAAATAATCTCACGGATCTGCAGCATCCCCAGACTGCTGCCCACCATCTGATCATCAGGAACCCTGGCAGTTTTAAGGGAGCGGTTCTCTTTCTTCAGTTTTTCAAGTTCCAGTGCATTCCGACTCAGAGTCAGAACTCTGGTGAGATCAAGGGGTTTTTCCAGAAAATCAAAGGCTCCGATCTTTATGGCTTTAACTGCCAGATCCACATTGGCATGTCCGGAAATAATCAGAACAGATATAACGGGATACTCCTCTTTAATTATCTTCAGGACATCAATACCGCCCATCTTAGGAAGCCAGATATCGAGGAATACAAGATCAACAGGCTCTGTTTTCATGATACGGAGACCTTCAATACCGTCGGGAGCTTCAAGAACTTCATACCCTTCATCACTCAGGATATCTTTCAGAACCTCCCTGACCGAAGCCTCGTCATCAATAATCAGAATCTTTTCCATACAGCTCCTCATAAGGTAAATCCAGATAAAAAGTAGTTCCCTCTCCCTGGGCGGATTCAACCCAGATACGTCCCCTGTGGTCATGAATGATACGTTCTACAATAGACAGACCCAGACCAGTTCCCTCTTCCCGTGTTGTGTAGTAGGGTTTAAATACCTGACCCAGCATCTCCTCGGGGATTCCCGGACCGGAATCGCTAACCTGTACCCTACAGTAGACAGAATAGCCCTTTTTCACAAGATCAGCCCTCAGGATAATAACTCCGTCCCCATCCATGGCCTGTATAGAATTGGATATGAGGTTATTGAACACCTGCCTCAACTGACCCTGATCAACCTGGATCAAAAGATCCGTAGGAAAATCATCTGTAATAAAAGAGACTCTGGGAGAAGACTCTTCCAGCACCTCAATGATGGTGTAGATAAATTTTTTCAGATTGACTTCTTCCAGGGCCGGCGGTTTCTGCCGGGCGAATTCCCGAAACTCTGTAAGCAGATTATTCAGATTATCCACTTCCACAAGGATACGATCCATCCCTTTCCGGATAACCTCTTCGGGCATCTCATCATCTCCGAGACGAGCAAGCACCCTTTGAGCATAAAGGCGGATGGGTGTCAGGGGATTGCGGATTTCATGGGCCAGACGCTGTGCAATATCCTGCCAGGCCGAAACTTTTTCAGTCTGAAGAGTTTCTTTTCTGGAGACTTCCAGTTCCTGGACCATGGAATTAAATGAGTCGGTCAGAAAAGAAAAATCATCCTTCTCCCGACTGAGGAGACGATAGGAGTAGTCCCCCTGGGCAACCCTTCTGGTAGCCTCCTCCAGCCCTAAAAATGGCTGAATCAATCTCTGACTGACATAAAGAGCTACAACGAGTCCCAAAAAGAGAACTGGAACGAGGAAAATTGCATAAAAAAGTATCAGACCGATTCTGAAGATCCCCTCATATTCATTAAACTGCTTAAACTTCTCAATAACCTGAGTAAGGTTTCTGGCGTGCTCATCAAATTTTCGGGGAATTGTTCTGTAAAGTACAATTTGATAGGGCTCACCTCCTATCTGATACTCCTTGATAAAACCCAGAATACTGAACTCTGGAACCGTTCTTTTTGGTATTAACCCACTCTGCAGCTGAGCAATTTCATTCCGTGAATAGGTTAGCCGGGGATCTCCGAAAACATACAATTCATCAGGAGATACAATCTGCATCCCCTCAATACGGGGATACTGAACCTTCACTTCCTTCCAGACCTGATCCGGAGAATGAATGACTTTGGAAACCGAGAGGGCAAGATAGGGACTGTTTCCTATATCCTCAAGCTCCCGGTTAAGATCAAAATAATACTCCAGGGCAATTTCAAGACCACTGTTCAGAGCATCCCCCACATCGGGACCGAACCATCTGCTGAAGACCATATCCACAAAACTGACGGATAAAATTGTCTGAGGAAGAGAAATCAGGACTATGATAAGGAAAATAAACAGAACAAGACGCAGACGAAAACGGTAACGGGAGTGTTTTGTTTTAACCTTTTTCCACACATAGATAAAACTGTATCCAAGAGCTACAAGAATCAATAGAGGAATTGCAATAAGCAGTATAAGCTGAGAAGGATTCTCACCAATTGTATTCTGATCCATTCCTCCCAGAATGCTTGAAGCAAAAATAAGGATCAGAACTATTATAAGGAGATATAAGAGAATAACAGTGATGATGCTGTTCTGAAGAAAGTCCCGGAGACGCTGGAAATTCACAGATCCTCCTCAGTCTTTGCATTCTGCCAGGGATGGCTGTGCATAAACTTACCGGGAATCAGGTACATAATACTGAAAGGGGGAACAAGTTTTTTATAGATAACCCTGGAACGTACTTTAACAAGTATATTCTGATTCACATTCAGAATTATTCTGCTGGGATATACAATGGGGGATAGAAAATTTTTTATGAACAATGACCAGTCTCTATATACTGCAATTTCTCTTTCGTTCAGCATCAGAACATAGTCTCCCGTAATCTGATCTCGGAAACCTGTTCTTCTTATATTAATTTCCTGATGCTCCCCTCCCATCAGAAGAGAATTTTCTGTATTCTTCTGAATTCGGTAGGTGATAGATAGTTCGGATTTATGTCCCTGCTCAATGTTATACTGTATCTTTCTCTCCGGAATGGACTCCGGAGTAAAGGTAAGAACAAGAGTTCCTTCCTCAGATGTGCTGTAGACACAGTTACCCAGTTCATTTCCGGACAGAGGAATTACTGCAGAGAAGGAAATAAGACAACAGAGAATTATCCGGCAGGCGGAACTACTCCTCTTCGAACCTGTTTTCAAAAAGGGTAAATAGTGCATCCAGTGCTCCCTGTTCATCGGCTCCTTCGGCACTGATTACCACTTCGGCATCATAACCGGCACCCATTGTGAGAATACCCATAATGGATTTGGCATTAATTTTCTCAGTACCCTTTTCTATGAAAATAGTAGCTTCAAACTTAGATGCTGTCTGAACAATCATGGCAGCCGGTCTGGCATGCAGTCCTGCTCTATTTTTAACTTTTGTATTTTTTTGAACCATTATTTATTCCTGTTATTCAATAATTATCCTGATACATCTTCCTGGCGTTGTCACTTTCCAGCATCTGTATCAGGTTCTTGTTAAATTCTTTAGCAGCATAATGTCCCTTATGTTTCAATCTCTCATTGAGTGCCGCTGTCTCAATAATCACCGGAATATTCCTACCCGGTTTGACTGGTATATCAAATGTGGGAATCTTTACCCCAAGTATATCAGATTTTTGCTCAGTTGTTCCAAGACGATCATAATTTTTTGAAGAATCCCATTCTTCAAGATTTATTACCATCTGAACCTGTTTTTTATCTCTAATTCCACGTACTCCGAATATCTGGGAAACATTAATAATCCCCAGTCCCCGGATCTCCATATGATGCCCCAGAATTCTGTCATCACTGAATCCCATAATAATCTTTCCGCTAAAACATTTCAGCAGTACCGAATCATCCGAAACCAGTCGGTGTCCCCTCTCAAGAAGCTCCAGTGCAGTCTCACTTTTCCCGACTCCGCTTTCACCTTTAATAAGTACACCCATACCAAATACTTCAACCATGACAGCATGCTGTTTTTCCTGAGGTGCCAGAATATCTCCGAGGGACCTGATAATTTTGACAGAAAACTCACTGGAAGGAAGGGCAGTCTTCAAAACCGGTACACCGGCCTTCTCCGCTATTTCCAGAAACCAGTCACCCGGTGTCAAATTTCTGCAGAAGACACAGAAGGGAATCGGGTAGCTGAAAAGCTTCTCTACCGCTGAGGTATCACCTGATTGTTCCATCTCTTTCAGATACTCATGTTCTGCAAGACTGAAGACCTGAACTCTCTGGGGAGCAAATGTCTTGAAAAAACCGGTCAAAGCTAATCCGGGACGGTTGAGATCCATATGATCAATGGTTTTCACAAGACCTTTCCGGCCGGCAATGCAGCTCAGTTTCAGGGCATTGTAATCATGCAGGTCCAAATCCAAAAGATCCAGAACTGTAAACTTATCCATAATTCCTCATCTTTCCATGATTCACTCAGGAACTTGATTTTAGCTGTTTTCCAGCTAAAATTCTACTCTTTTTTACTCTGCTGAGGACTACAGTTATGAATGACATAAAAAAACGGGGTCTCTTTTATTGAAGAGCACCCCGTATTTATCAAAATTAATGATTCAGATCAATGTGCCTGAATTTTTTCTTTTTCTTTCGTTGTTTTATTTTCCATCTTATCAAACATTATATCTATCGCTTTATACAAATCACGGTCCTCCACTTTGACATGGCTTTTCTGTCCCCAGCGAAAATGAGCATCTGATGAAGCAATGTACATCCCCTTAGGTTCCCTGGATAAGGTCATATGGAAATCAACAATCAATTCCTCCACATGTTTAAGCCTTAGCAGCTTTTTGTCCACGTACTCACGGGTTTTGTCAGATACATCATAATGAACACCTTTAAGCTCTATTGTCATAGAAGCCTCCTATCAAGCGGCATTGCCCTTCAATTGTTATCCGGACAAAGTCACCAAAAAATTAAACTATTACCGCTTAAAAGAAGAGCCCAATGCAAGTTCATTTCTGTACTTTGCAACAGTTCTCCGGGCGATATTAATTCCTTTTTTACTCAGAAGATCCGAAATCTTCTGGTCAGACAGTTTCTTTTCACTCGATGATTCAGCGATAATTTCTCTTATAACCTCTTTGACTCCCTCTTTGGAAAACTTTGAGCCTCCCGATCCGGCACCGGAAATAGAGTTAGAAAAAAAGTGCTTCAATTCGTATATGCCCCATTCGGTCTGCACATACTTATTGGTTGTGATTCTGGATACGGTTGCCTCATGAACCCCGATTTCCCCAGCTACATCTTTCAATGTCAGGGGTTTCAGATATTTCGGTCCTCTTCTGAAGAACTCTCTCTGAAATTCTAAAATCGCAGTTGCTGTTTTAAGAAGGGTCATATTTCTCTGATTGATACTTCCAATAAACCAGCGGGCATCCCTAACACGTCCATTCACAAATTGTTTCACTTTTTTGTCTTTGGCTGCGGCTTCCCCCTCCTGAATATCCTCAAAGAAAGAATTAATCCTGAGCACTGGGATTTCCTCATCATTGAGGACGATCACAAACTCACCTTCTTTCCTTCGAACAATCAAATCCGGTATCACATAGTTATAAGAACTCTCTGAATAGAAACTGCCGGGATAAGGATCCAGGGATTTAAGAAAATACATTATCTCTTCCCAACGTTCCCGGCTGATTTTCAGCTGCCTTATAATTTCATTATATTTCTCTTTCTCCAGCAATTCCATTAAATCGGTCAGAACTGTCTCAAGTTCTTCGGGCATATCTTCTCTGAACTGTGCCTGGAGCAGCAGAGAGTCTCTATGATCAGCAACACAAATCCCCAGGGGATCAAAGCCCTGAATCTGTACAATCATCTTCTCAAGGATTTCACTCTCATCCTCTCTGACAAGGACTGAGGGAGGACCAATATGAAAACCGTTACCATCCAGATTACTGATGATCAGCTCTCCGATCTCCAGCTCTCTCTCGGTGAGGTAAGTCATATGCAGCTGCCACAGCAGATGATCCTGAAGAGACTCTCCTCTTGAGATAGTACCTTCCAGGAATTTCCTTTTGGTATCTTCACCGCCGCTGCTTCCTCCACTCTGTGTGGTATAGCCGGGATCAGAACTGTTCTCAAATGGATCAAAATCTTCACTCTTTTTTTCAGGGACCTCATCTAAAGAGGCGGTCCTTTCCATCTCGAGTTGTTCCAGTGCGGGGTTTTTATCTATCTCCTCTGCAATTTTCAACCTCAGATCCTGAATGGGAAGAGCCATCAGCTGTATTGACTGATACATCTGAGGGCTCATCTTCAGGCGCTGTTCCTGTGAAATTACAGTTCTTTGCGACTGCACAACTTCCTCCGCTTATTAAATAGTGTAATGAGAATTGTACCATTATTCTGTGAATAAGCAAGATACGTGCCTACAATAGTCCAGAACGGACTACATTGAAAAATCTTTACCCAGATAGATAGTTCTGGCAAGCTCACTGGCAAGAAGCTCTTCTTTGTTTCCACTTACAATAATCTCACCCAGGTTGCAGATATAAGAGCGATGAGTGATCTCAAAAGTATCACGCACATTATGGTCTGTAATGAGAATCCCTATGCCCTTTCCAGAGAGATGCTCAATTATCTTCTTTATCTCATAGACAGCAATGGGATCAATTCCGGCAAAAGGTTCATCCAGAAGCAGAAACCGGGGATCTGTCGCAAGGGCGCGGGCAATCTCGGTACGCCGACGTTCTCCTCCGGAGAGGGTAAATGCCTTCTGTTTTCGTACCTTATGGATTCCCAGGTCATCAATGAGATGTTCCATTTTTTCTATTTTTTCTGCTTTATTAAGATCTGTTCTGGTTTCAAGAATTGCCCAGATATTATCTTCAACAGAGAGTTTCCGAAAGACAGAGGGTTCCTGAGGAAGATAGGAGATCCCAAGACGGGAACGTTTGAACATAGGCTCATGTGTAATCTCAACATCATCAAGAAGGATTCTGCCGTCTGAGGCCTTTATAAATCCGGCAATCATATAGAAACAAGTCGTTTTTCCTGCTCCGTTCGGTCCGAGCAGTCCTACAATCTCACCCTGATGCATGGAGAAACTCATTGTCTTAACAGCGGTTTTCTTACCGTACACTTTTTTGACATTATCTACCTGGAGAGACGTTTTCTCAATTACCTGATCACTCATCTGCACTCTCCACGGTTTTTTCTTCTTCAGGCAATGATTCAGATTCCGTTATTCCTTCATCCACTACAGAATCTGCCTTTTCATCTTTCTCATCATCTTCACTCTTAGAAAGGAGAGATCCCTGGACCACTCCCTCCATGCTTATTTCATCATTATCCAGGTTGACTGTAATCCTGGAGGCTCTGAACACATCATCCTTTCTGTAAACAACAGGCAATCCGGTCAATTCAAGCATATTCCGTTCCCTGTCATATACAGCAAACTCGCTGCGGCAGGCTAAATCCTCTTTGAGTATACGGACCCCCACCTGCATGATGATAAGATCTTCCTTCTCACGGTTTTCCAGGTAGCTGCATTTTATGATCATCTCGTTTTCACGGTCTTCCATTATTGAGGGACCGTTGATTCTGATAATCCGATTATCGTTGTCATAATGAAAAACCTCGGAACTAAGGGTGAAATCTTTCTCCAGATCCTCAACCTTTACATTTCCTTCACAGATAAAAAACTGAAAGTCCTTTCCTAGAATCTCCACACGATCAGCAGTTATCTTTTTCTTTTCAGACTGAACAAGAACACTGCCCTCAAGCAGTGTTTTCTCTTTTCCTTCTGCCATTACCGACTTAAGAAAATCACTTGAAAAACTGTACTGCTCTGCAAAGAGAGTACCTGCTATAAGAATATAGTAAAGAAATAAGACTGAACGTTTATTTATCATTCTGCACCCTCTGTCCCCGACTCAAGGGTTCCGCCTATTCCAGATGAAAAGGTTGTTGTATTTGTAAAAAGATCCGCTTCAAACCCACGGCCTTCAAGAAGTGATCCGTTATCCATTTCGATAGAGACAAAAGAATCATCCCTACTGCTGAGAACTCTCTTTTCATCGAACCACTTAAGGTTATCTGCTTCGACAGAAGCTTCATTACGTACAGAATAACCGTATATATCTCCTTCAATTTCGGCATCATTATCATCCGAAATCAATAGATACTCAGCTTCAGCTCTGGTAATGATATCCCTCTGATCGCCAAATTCATAAAAAACAAAATTAAAGAGTTCAGTTTCTTCCCGGTCTTCCCAGACAACAGCTTCCTCAGCCTCAAAAGTCACCTTCGGCTTCCCTTCCTGAATCTGAACCCTTTTCACCCCATAAAGGCGGGAAGTGGGAATGGACTCATCCAGGCTATCTGTAACCGAGGAGTCATAATCCAGGGAACAGGCAGTAATAATAAGAGGAAGAATAATAAGGAAACGGGATGTTTTTCGCATTCTTTCGAAATTATGGTTTTATACTTCCATGCTGTCAATCTGTTATTCCCCGACAAAGGGCTTGTAAAGATCATTTTATCTTTAATATATTGACAGTCCTTTATACAGGGAATTAGACTCATAGATAAGCTAAAGGACGGAATACCATATGTCAGATTTCCTAAAAGACTCTGATTTTCTAAAAATCAGAGATCTCATATATAACGAAAGTGGAATCCACTTTTCAGATTCAAACAGAACCATATTGGAAAGCCGTCTCAAAGAACGTCTGAAACTTCTCAAACTGGACAATATTCCAGAGTACTATTCCACCCTAAAAAGCAGCGACAGTGAACTCAAAGACTTCCTGGATTCGGTGACCACCAACCTGACCCGTTTTTTTAGAAACCAGGCTCATTACGATACCTTTATAAATCATGTAATTCCGGATCTTGTTGAACAAAAAAGAAAAAGCGGCAACAAGAAAATTACCATATGGAGTGCCGGGTGCTCCACAGGCGAAGAGCCTTATACTAATGCCATGGTTCTGAAGGAGCACCTTCCACCTGATTTTAAAATTGAAGTTGTAGCATCAGACCTGAGTTTGAAATCTCTTATGAAAGCAAAAGAGGGAGTTTATCTAAAAAATAGAACAACCGGTATTCCCGAAAATTACCTGAAGAAGTATTTTATTGAAGAGGATAACAGTTTTAAAATAAATCCAGAGATTGGCGCACTAATCAAATTTGATTATCACAATCTGAAATTTGGAAGCAATTTAAGAAATCTTGATATTGTTTTCTGCAGAAATGTACTTATCTATTTTGATGAACCTGCTCAGAAAAATGTAATTGATAATTTTTGGAATTCCATGGCTCCCCACTCATACCTGTTTATAGGACATTCCGAATCACTCTTCGGTATGGACACTCAGTTTAAATTCATCAAGACTGACTGGGCCTGTATATATGGAAAGATTCAGGATTAATTAAGAGGTTTTAAGTGTCTGATAATAAAATATCCGTTCTGATCGTAGATGATTCAGCTCTGATGAGAAATATAATATCCAAGCTTATAGAGAAAGACAGTTCCCTTCGTGTCATAGGAACTGCTATGAACGGGCGCTTCGGTTTAAACAAAATACCGCGGCTGAATCCCGACATCATTGTTCTTGATCTGGAAATGCCCGAGATGAATGGAATTGAATTCCTCAAAGAGATGCATAAGCTCAAATATGAGATTCCTGTAGTAATTCTTTCATCCATCGCCAAGAAAGGGGCAAAGGTAACAATGGAGGCTCTCTCTCTGGGAGCATCCGACTTCATAACCAAACCAAGCGGAAGTGTTGTGGATGAGCTGGATAAAGTTGGCTCACAACTGGTTTCGGTTCTCAAAGCCTACGGCAGTGATTACAGAAGAAAAAGGGGCAATACTGTACCGCCTCTTGAAGACAGCGATACCCAGCTCAGGGAAATAAACAGAACCAGACAAGCAACTCCAGCCCCTGCCGAAAGAAACCGTTCGGAACAGCTCTGGGAAAAAGTGAAACCTAAAAAAGAACCAGAAAAACCAGAAATAATCGCCATCGGAATTTCGACTGGTGGTCCTAATGCCCTGAGAAAAGTATTTGCTGAGATTGACCCTGCTCTATCGGTACCAATAGTAGTGGTTCAGCACATGCCTGCCGGTTTCACCAAGGAATTTGCCGCCAGTCTGGATAGAGTTTGCCCCCTGGAAGTCAAGGAAGCTGCAGAAGGTGACATCATCAAACCCGGCAGAATTCTTATAGCACCGGGAGATGCACATATTACTATTGAGAAAAAAAGTCTGGCATCAATAATCAGGCTTCAGAATACAGACCTTGTAAACGGTCACAAACCTTCGGCTGGAGTACTCTTTGATTCAGTTGCCAAATCATATGGCAACAAATCCATGGCTGTGATAATGACAGGAATGGGAAAAGACGGAGCAAGAGAGATAGGTCAGATTTACAAAGAGGGAGGCATGACGATTGCCCAGGACAGCTCGTCGTGTATCGTATTCGGAATGCCCAGGGTCGCCATTGAACATGACTATATCCGTCAAGTGGTTTCCCTGGATGATATGGCTGCCACTATCAGCAAGCTCGCGGAGTGATACGTTTCAGCCGCAGCCCTTACAGCTTTTACAGGCGTCATGACATTCCTTAAACTCCTGCACCCCTTGGGGGGTCATTTTATTCTGAATGACAGGAAGTTCTCCCTGTCCCTTGAATTTTCTGACCAGGATATTGACTCCCATTCCGGCGCACAGTCCCAGAACTCCCGATAGAAATAGAAAGGCCTCTTTCTGAAAAACAAAAGTAGACAGTCCATAAAAACCCAGGAAGCCAATCAAGGGTAGCATAAATATCATAAAAGCCGCTTTGATGGAGGCCTTGGGATCAACAAGAATCTCGACCATATCCCCCTTAAGAAGAAAAAGATTCTCAGGATTTTCAGCAGGGAAAGTCCTCTCCTTAACCTTCCAGAAAGAGCGTGATGTCTGAGACTTTTCAGCCTTGGGATTTGGGTATCTTACCAGGACAGTATTATCCGCCTGTATTTCTTCAACGATTGTCGGTTGTATCATCTGGTCTCTCCAAACAGGGTATTCTTAAAGTTTCTATACTCAGGGCTTTACCCTGATCATCAATATCCAGCAGAACTCCCTGCAGTTCTAACTGATCCCAGGCATCCTGGGATCTCTCTGGAATCTGGTTTATAAATTTTCTTATCTCCACATCAGAGGCAAGGCCTCCGACGGAGTTAAGACTGCCGGTGCGTCCTGCATCGGTAATCATGGCCGTACCTTTTTCCATCAGGCATGCATCGGCGGTCAGGGCTTTTGTCCCCGTACCGATCATGGCACTCACTGTTCCATCCACCACATAGGAAAGGGTTTGCCTCTCGGCTGTAGTTGTGGCATGAAAGTTCACGATTATATTGGGAGTTGTCTCCTTCACCCTCTTAATCAGATCGGGTACATAGGAAAAAGGATTTGAGAGATGAACTCTCTGATATCCTGACTGTCCCAGAAGATTGATTACTGCAATTTTCTGATCTCCCACATTATAGATGCCCCATCCTCTTCCGGGGCTTCCGGGGGGATAGTTGGCCGGTCTGAGTAGAAAAGAGGCTTTAGGGATAAAACTGACCATGTCTTTTTTATAAAAGACACACTCTCCGGATGATATTGCATCAATTCCCAGCTTCTTCAAGTACAGAGAATGATTTTTCCCCATACCGAATCCACCGGTAACCCCGTTACCGTTTGCAATGACGAAATCGATCTCTTTTTCTTTCTTGAGTCCGGCAAGGAGTTTCTTAACAGTAAAAACTCCGGCTTTGCTGACTATTTCTCCGATGAACAGGACTTTCATGCTCCTAATATATATAAATATTGAGATGAAAACAATTCCAAAAGGGATGTATTAAAAAGATAATTTTAAGCTTTTCCCGGCTGATATTGACAAATAAAACAAGCCTCTCTATACTACCTTCACGTCTGCCTGGATGGTGAAATTGGTAGACACGCTAGTTTCAGGGACTAGTGCTCGCAAGGGCGTGGAGGTTCGAGTCCTCTTCCAGGCACAAATAAAAGCTTCAATGACCTTCAGGTCGTTGAAGCTTTTTTTATTTCTACGAGAAAAGTAGACTCGAAGCGGAGATCGTGCCCGAATACCTGGAGGGCAAATGGAGACGGGACTTTCAATAATGATCTTATAGATTTTTTCTTATCCTGATTTTTTTGAGCAGGAATTTCTTAGAATCAGCCGAGGTTCAATTACAGAATGATGATCTTCGATCTGTTTGTTCAAGTAATCCACCATTATCTCGGCTCCCCGACGCCCCTGCTCTTCTGCTTTAAGATCTACAGTCGTTAATGAAGGAATCAGATAATCACCAAAAGCTATGTTGTCAATTCCTGCAACTGAAATATCTTCTGGGATTTTTAAGCCCTGATTATGGGCTTCATTTATAAATCCAATGGCGACCAGGTCATTAAAACATAACACTGCCGTAGGCATATTATCCAATTTCAGAAACCTGGACAGGGCGATTCGCCCATCTTCAGCACTGAAACCGGAACTTCCAATATGCCATTCTTCAGAAAATACGAGGCCATTCTTTTCAAGGCCGATCCTCATGGACTGTAAGCGTTCAGCACTTGGGTCGATCCCCTCAACTCCGCCAATAAAGCCAATGTCTGTGTGCCCCAAAGAAACAAAATAATCCATCATCTGAATGATTCCCGCCTCCTCATTGGTCTTAACACTTGGACAGTCTATCCATGGCATATGTGTATTGATTGAAACGATGGGAGTAGTCGAGATGATTGCCTTCAATTCTGACTCATACTCCCGGCGATGCTCTATATCCTGCAGACGACCTCCGGCAATCATAATGCCATCCACTTTCTTTTCCTGCATCTGCCTCAGATATTTCATCTCCAGATTATTGATGTGCCGGCTGTTATCGTTCAGAGTATTTCCCAGAAAAATTGAATAACCCAGTTCTGCCGCCCGCCTTTCAGCAGAGGTATAGAGCTTTGCATAATAGGGATGTTCAATATCGGGCTGGATAAATCCGAGTATTCTGGATTTGCCACTTGATAGATTCCGGGCCATTGAATTGGGTGTAAAATTATATTTCTCAATAAGAGCTTCCACTCTCACCCTTTTTTCGTTACTGACTTTCTGATGGCCCGTCAGGATTCTGGATACCGTGGCCGTAGACACACCAGCCTCTCTGGCTATCTCATAGATTGTTATACCCTCGCTACCATTTCCGGGCTTATCTTTAAACATATGAATATTTCACTCCTGATCACAGGCTCATGCCGCTTACATGATAATACTCAAAAAGCAATAACTTGTTTAGCACCCGATTCATTTCTCACTTCTACCACGGCATTCCGAGCTCCATGGATACTGCGAATATAGGCCTTAAGCCTGCCTCTGTATGTGGAACGCTGATGAGAATAATAAGGAGTAAGATCCTGGGGATCTCCCGATTCCAGTCCCATCAGGACGGCCCCCCCCTTTATTTGAACACTCAGCTTCTGATCCTGATGGTTAATGGGATTCCCCTGACTGTCTTGAAGACGGATGTCAATTTCTGCAAAGTCTTCCCCATCATAGTGAAGTTTCTTAAGAGGAGAATGAAGGTGAATGTTGATTTCATCATCAGAAGTTTTCAACTCATATCCATACTTATTCCCGTCTATATCCAAGGCCTCAGCTTTGATTGTTCCCTCTGTATAAGCAGTTGTCCATTCTGTATATCTGTCTTTATTTTCTCGGGGATTCTGAATGCCTTCAGACTTGCCGTTGATAAATAATTCCACCTGCTCACAATTGGAATATCCACGAATCACAACGGACTCACCCTCGGAGTAGTTCCAATGAAAGACCTCTCCGTCGTAAAGCTCTCTGTCAACTTTTTTCATTGTGGTCAGCATGACCATGGGATTGGGACTCCAGAGACTCTGACGGTAATAGTAGCTGGCCTTTTTATGCCCTCCGCAATCCAATATCCCCGCGGCGGAAATTCTGACCGGCCAGCCCTGAGCTTCTCCCAGAAAATCAATGCCTGTCCATAAAAACTGGGCACAGATTCGCGGGTTATTTTCCACTGCCTGCCAGGCTTCCAGATCTTTGCTGTTTTCACTTCCATAGACCACTCTGTCAGGCCATTTATCCGCTGCCTCGGAGTAACATTGCTCTTTGTAGTTGTATCCCACGATATCCAATGACTCGGACAGACCTGTAATATTGGATAATTCGGGAAAAGCCAGGGCCGCGGTAACAGGTCTGGTGCTATCGCATTCCTTCACAAGCTTTACCAGTCGTTTTGAGATTCTAACAAGATGTTCGGCATTCGGCTTATTGGGATCGTACATTCTCTCGATTTCAGGCTTGTTTTCATCATTATTCCCTGTCATCTGAGCGAATGAAGGATGACAATATGGATCATTGGGATAATCAATTTCATTTCCGATGCTCCAGAAAATGATGGACGTATGGTTGCGATCCCGTTTTACCATGTCCTGCAGATCTCTTTGATGCCACTCGGGAAAATCCTCATAATAGCCGAAGTGTCTGGGTGGATAGACATTATGCCCCTGCCACCATTTGTTTTTGACACCTTCCCACTCATCAAAAGCCTCATCCTGTACTAAAAATCCCATTTCATCACATAGATCCAGAAAATCCGGAGCCGGTGGATTATGACTGCATCTTATGGCATTGCAACCGGCATCCTTTAAATCTGCCAATCGCTTGGCCCATACTTTTTTCGGTACAGCAGCACCAAGACAACCGGCATCATGGTGGAGACAGACCCCCTTCATTTTCAGAGAGTCACCATTGAGAAAAAAACCTTTTTCCGGATCAAAATGGAAAAATCTGAAACCCATGTTCCCATCATAGCTGTCCAGAATCCTATCCGATTCTTTCAGCCTTACAGAAATAGTGTATAAGGCAGCATGATCAGGGGACCAGAGCTGCGGATTTTCAACAGACAGGCTGAGGGAATGGCTTATTTCATCATCAGCCCCTATTGTAAAGGGTGCGGACTCCACTTGAGCACAACTGAGACCATCAGAATCACTTAGAACAGCCTCAAGAGTCAGAGTCTTCTCCTTTGTCATATGATTAATCAGATCTGTTTCAACCTGAACCTGAGCCCTATGACGGCTCACATCAGGAGTTGTGACAAAAACACCATATTCTTTTAAATGCACTTGATCTGTCATTGTCAGATAAACATTCCGGTAGATTCCGGAACCCGTAAACCAGCGTGAATCGGCGCTGTCCTTATGATCGACCCGGACCGAGATTACATTATCAGAGGATCCGAAGTTTACAAAGTCAGTGATATCGTATGTGAAGCTGCTGTAGCCACTGGGCCTTTTATTCAAATAAGAACTGTTGCACCAGACCTGTGAGTGATTATAAACCCCCTCAAAGGTCACATATACCCGCTTATGACTGTACTCTTCGGGGAGAGTAAATCTCTTTCTGTACCAGCCGACACCGTTGGCCAGATAGCCGGTTCCGCTCGAATATTTCTGGTCAAAATCTTCTGTCACAGACCAGTCATGGGGGAGAGTGATTGTCTCCCATTGGCTGTCATCGATCCCTTTATAGCCGGGAAAAGGCTGATCATGACGTATAAATTTCCAGTCTCGGTTTATTTTTTCTTTTATGCGTCCCATTATTTTATACCTCACCCGAAGGATCTTTTCAGCCATATAGAAGGCTGTAGATCATCATTATATTTTTGACTCAATTTTTTTAATTTACATAAGTCCCCCCGGAGGGGGACAATTACTATTTTTTAAAGATTACTCTTCACAAAATTAATTGTTTTTTCCGTACTCACTGACCTGAGTCTGGAACTCATCCAGCAGGCGATCATGACCGGCTTTTTTAAGGGCGGATCTCAACTCTTCTACGGCTTCTGAAGGATCATCAACAGCTCCGAACATGATAGGAACAAGATACTGACTGATTACATCAGAAACAGCCGCTATTTCAGCCTCTACAGGAGTTTTATCCAGAATGAATTTGCTGTAGGGAAAGGGAGACTTGACGATTTTATCAAACTTTGCCCAGAGATCTTTGGTCCCGAGAAATTCCTGATCGCTGGGAATCTCAAATTTATCCACTCGACCACCCCAGAAGTTTGATTCGAAGAGATGGAGTTCTCTGTTATAGCCTTCGGGTTGGACACGGACACCATCGGCAATTTCATACTGAGAGCCTTCCACACCATAATTAACCAGCTGATAGAATGCTTTATTCTGTCTCAGCTGTTCATAGACCATGACTGATCTTTCGGGATTTTTAGATGTTCGGCCGACACTGGTTGCCCCATGAGTGATAGGCTCGGCCACCAGGTTGTCATTGGTATCACTGAAAGAATAGAACTGCAAATCACTTCCGGGGAATTTAGTGTCCATTTCTGTCCTGAAATATCTGTAGGTCTGTGTATGATGTTGATCACTGGCACTCTTACCGGCTCTCATGGCTTCCCGTGGATCTGTTGTATTATTCAGAGCGTCTTTACTCCAGAATCCCTTATCGGCCCAATCTTTCATCAAATAGGCAAAATCCACAAACATATCTGTATAGACCACTGATTCAAGGGTATAGGGATCATCAAAGCTCTTAGCCATGAAAATTTGATATTCCGTGGGCAGATTCACAAGAATACGGTCAGACTTGGACTGAAAATATCCATGCATGGTCCAGTCTTTGAAACTACCGGAAGCTGCGTAGGGAACTACATCGGGGTGATTCTGTTTAACAGCCATGAAATATTCATCCAGATCCTCATAAGATGCAATGGGATCAGTTATCCCTGCCTCTTTTGCAAAATCACCTCTGTACATAAAACCGTGATTAACATACTGGGTATAAGCATTTTCAGGAAAAGCAATAATCTTTCCATCATATCGGGCCTGATCCCAATCTCCGGCGGGGATTTCATCCCAGGTCTTGGGAGCATATTGTGGAAGCAGATCATCCAGGGGCAGAAAAGCACCTTTTTGAGCATTGGGCCACATATCCAGCCATGTGGATGAGGAATGAATCAGATCGACAGACTCACCTGAGGCAAGAATAAGGTTGTACTTGGTATACCAGTCAGCCCATTCAATCCAGCGGAGATTCATATGAGTATTGATCTCTTTTTTGAGTATTTTGTTCCACTCCTCCTCTGCAATTTTATCCATTCCATTGGTGGGAGGATTACCCATCACATGGTGAGTTACCTCAACAAATTTCGATGTGTCATCCACGGCGCTGTCCTGCTGGCCGCCGCCGAAAGCAAATCCTGAGATACATAGGGCAAGCAATATTGCCATCAATTTTTTGAGACTAATCATAAGTCCCTCCTTTAATTATTATCACTGACCTACGTCAATGTTGAACCCTGTGAATCAGCCTTTTACGGCTCCTATGGTTATCCCTTTGATAAAATATTTCTGAATAAAGGGATAAACGAGAACGATCGGACCTGTGGCAACCACTGCAGCCGCCAGTTTTAATGACTCGCTGGGAATATCCTGAGGGGGAATCCCCATCATGGCAGCACTGGTCTTCATGAAATCGGCCTGTGCAACCAGGTTATACAGAATCAGCTGAAGGGGACGGTATTTCACGTTGGGGCTTAAAAACAGCATGGAATAAAACCAGTCATTCCAATAGGCCAATGCGGTGAATAGACCGATAGACGCCATTGCCGGTTTAGACATGGGCATGATCAGCTTTAGGAATATTGTAAAATCACCCGCCCCGTCCATCTTGGCAGATTCAGTGATGGACTCCGGGATGGACCGGTTGAAATTTTTCATGAGAATGACAAGCCAGGGACTGAGTAACAGAGGCAGCAGAACAGCAAGGTAATTATCCTTCAATTGAAATGTATTCACCATGAGGATATAAAACGGGACGATTCCCGCCGAAAAAAGTGTTGTGAAATAGATATAGAATGAAATATGGTTGCGATAGGCAAAATCCTTTCTCACCAATGCATACCCGGTCATAGAGGTTATAAAAAGACCGATGATTGTTCCCACGGCTGTAAGTACAATGGTTACCATATAGGACCCGCCTATGATCATAGGGTTCTGCAGCACCAGTTTGTATGACTCAGTAGACCATTCCAGAGGTAACAGCCGATAACCATATTTTACAATGGTATGCTCTGCAGTCAAAGAACCGGTGACCATAATTATAAAGGGATAAAGACAGACAACAGAAAACAGAGATATAACAATGACAGATATAATCTTAAATATTACTGTGGAAAAATCTGTTTTGACCTTTCCAGAATTATTCATTAACAATGACATGTACGACTCCTAAAACAGGGCATAATCGGGTTCATAATGACGTACAACCCAGTTAGAAAACATTACCAGAGCAAATCCGAATATTGACTGATACAGACTTACCGCAGCCCCCATGGAAAAGTTGAAATTCACAAGAAGGGAACGGAATACATAGGTTTCAATGATATCTGTCAGGGGAAACAGACGGGCATTAGGACCGACGAGATTGTAGAAGAGCTGAAAATTACCCCTCATAATCTGTCCCAGAGCAAAAAGAAGCAGAATAATGAAGGTGGGTTTCAGGTTGGGAAGTGTGATACTCCGGACTCTCTGCCAGGCGTTGGCACCATCGATATGAGCCGCTTCATATATTTCGGGATTGATACCTGTAATGGCGGCAAAATAAACAATAGTGCTGTAACCTACACTCTTCCAGAGATTTACAAATACGATAATCCCCGGCCATAGCTCAGGCATTCCATAGACTGAAATCGGCTCCATACCCATTTTTTTAATGAATCCATTGAGAAGTCCAAAATCGTAACTCAGGATGTTGTACGCAAATACTCCAACAATAACAAAGGATATAAAATGGGGTAAAAGCATTATTGTTTGAGTGACTTTTTTAAACAGGCGGCTTTTTACTTCATTGAGCATAACCGCGATCATGATTGCAAAAAAATTACTGCTCAGGATAAACGCAAGATTATAAAGTACTGTGTTTCGGGTCAGCAGCCATAGTTTGCCGGATATAAATAGAAAACGGAAATTTTCTAAACCGACAAAGGGACTTTTAAACATTCCGTCAAAATAGTTATATCTGACGAAAGCAAGATATATCCCGGGCAGGGGTAAGTAATTGAAAACAAAGAAAAATAGGAGCGCCGGGGAACACATGAGCAGCAAAACGCGCCCGTTCTTCGTTTTTCTGCGTTTCTGGGCTTTCTCATTTTTTCTTTCTTCTGCCTTTCTTATTAAAGCAGTTGTACCGGACATAGAACCTCTCTTTAAGGAAGAATCATAATTATCTTGTATGGTTACTCAACTTATGTAACCGGTTTCAAAACAACCTAAAGACACTATGTAACCGGTTTCATGATCTGTCAAGAGAAATTTACAGAAAGGCCTTTGTAATGACAATTCAATATGAGAAAAGTAAATCACTCTTTGGAGTATCCTCATGATGCTCCAGGGAGTGATTTTAGTAACCGCATATTTATAGAACCGGCATGTTAGAACAACATTGATATTACTGCATTCTGTTTTGCCGGTAATTTATTGTTAGTACGGGGAATAAAACCTTATGATCTAAGATCCAGATTCTTCAGAACCCCAGCGGTCATTGTATTCACAGGGCAGACAGCACACCAGCTTTTCGGTTTGAAAAACAGAGACATAATCACCCCGATAACCGTTGAAGTAAGCATTATTGAATACAGCCTGTAAGAGAGATGCAGCAATGGATCGGAAACAGCTGCAATCTGAACCAGCTGAGGCAGACTCCAGGGGAATTCAAAGACAATCATAAAACGAACCTTATCAATTGGATCAATTATCCCTTGGGATACGGCATATGTGGATGCCATGATAAACATCAGATTCATACAGAAGTATGTTAGAACTCCTCTTTTAGCCTTGGCTCCCAGCAACCAGCGGGGTGCTTTATTTCCGGCACCGAATCGCTTCCCTATTCGGGAGAGTAAATCCGCCCGGGGACAGACCCCGCGACACCAGGTTTGTTTCCTGTCTTTGAAAACAAAAATAAAAGGCAAAGCCATACAAATCAGAGCCAGCATTGCCAGGGTGATATTTATAAAACCTGTAATAAAGTACAGAATTGTTATCAGAAAGAGGGCAGAAGAAGTCTTTTGAGATATCTTTGTTTTTATATATTCCATATTTGATATATACATCAAATATGCCACTCAGTCAAGAATCCTAAAATTAAAACCTTGCCTCCTGAGAATAACACCCTTATAATGATGGCCACACTATCACTTTGCCTTTCTGAATAATTGAAGATCTGAAACCTCACAAAAAAAGAGAGTTAAAAAAAACGATGACAAACGAAACCCGCAATCACTACTGCTTCGGTCTGGGAACAATCGGCAGAGACATGCAGTACACCATGATAACCATGTACCTGATCTACTTCCTGACAGATATCCTGCAGCTGCCTGACAGTACCATGTGGTGGGTAACAGGAGTAATCCTGTTCGCAAGAATTTTTGATGCCGTCAATGATCCCTTTATGGGAGTGCTTGTTGATAATACAAGCACTAAATGGGGTAAGTTCAAACCCTGGATCACAGCGGGAGCTCTGGGTTCCGGTTTTTTCACAATTATCCTATTCACTGATTTCGGATTCCGTGGAACTCCCTTTATCATTGTCTTTGCAATTGCCTACCTGTTCTTTGGAATTACTTTCACCATGAATGACATAGCCTATTGGTCTATGCTTCCTTCCCTGTCTATGGATCAGAAAGGACGTGAAAAAATAGGCTCCTTTGCAAAAATCTGTGCAAACATCGGATTGTTTGCGGTAGTAGCCGGTATTGTCCCCATAACAGAAGCTCTCAGTAAAACGACCGGCAACATGACAAAAGCGTATGGGATTCTCACCATGGGAATTGTTGTTATACTCATCCTGGGACAGTCCATTACCCTTTTCGGTGTAAAGGAAAACAGAACTCAATTCAAGAAAGAATCTAACACAACAATGAAGGACCTGGTTCACATCATCTTCGGAAATGACCAGCTTCTATTTACTACAATTGCCATGGTTCTTTTTATGATCGGCTATGTAACAACCACAAGTTTCGGTCTCTATTTTTTCAAGTATGCCTATGGAGATGAAGGGATGTATGCCCTTTTCGCCCTGGTTCTGGGTGTATCCCAGATTCTGGCACTGTCAGTCTTCCCCTTCTTTTCAAAACTGTACAGCAGAAGAACCCTTTATACAGCCGCGACGGCTCTGGTACTGCTGGGTTATCTGATCTTCTTCTTCAGTCCTATGAATATGATTTATATCGGTACTGCCGGAATCCTTCTCTTCCTTGGTCAGGCCTTTATTCAAATTCTTATGCTGATGTTCCTTGCTGACACCATTGAATACGGTCAATGGAAACTGGGCAGACGTAATGAAAGTGTTACTTTTGCCTTACAGCCCTTTATCAACAAGATGGGAGGAGCCGTTGGCGGTGGTATTGTGGGTGCTGTTGTTATACTTTCCGGAATAAATGAGGCTCAAAGCGCCGCAGATGTTACAAGTCAGGGGCTGTTGATGATGAAAATCGCGATGCTTGGCATCCCTCCCCTGCTAATTACAGCAGGATATCTGGTCTATAGAAAATGGTACAGGATTGATGCGGATTTCTATTCCACAATGGTTGAAGACCTTAAAAGAAGAGGTGATCTGATTCTGGAAACATGATCGCTTTCCTTGAATTCATTATCTGTGAATGGCCCAAAGATGACAGAATGACCGGCTGCGGCTGAAAAGGGAAAGAAGCTATATAGATAGGATCCCTCAAACAGGGAAGTCTATCTATATAAAGAAAAGGAAATCAGCTTTTATATCCCTTGGGATTATCACTCTGCCATTTCCAGGCGGAAGCGACCATTTCCTGCAGCCCTGATTCGGCTTTCCATTCCAGCTCTTTTTCTGCATAGGCAGGGTCACCGTAAACTGTGGCGATATCACCGGCCCGACGGGGTCCGAATTCCCAGGCAATAGCATGACCGCAGACATCTTCAAAAGCCTTGATCATTTCCAGAACAGAGAATCCCTTACCCGTACCCACATTATAGATGGACACGCCTTTATTAACTTTCAGTTTGTCCAGTGCTTTAACATGTGCTTTGGCCAGGTCCACAACATGTATATAGTCACGAACGCCTGTTCCGTCAGGAGTGGGCCAGTCATTTCCGAACACCATAACCTTTTCACGAACACCAGCGGCAACCTGAGAGACAAAGGGAAGAAGGTTGTTGGGGTACTCGGGATCTTCTCCGATCCGTCCTGAAGGGTGAGCTCCTACGGGATTGAAGTAACGGAGGATTGTAACGTCCCAGCCCTTGGCCTTGGCTGCATCGATTAGGATCTGCTCCATCATCAGTTTAGTCTGACCGTAGGGGTTGGTTGCATTCAGTCTGGCATCTTCTCTTACAGGAACCGATTCAGGATCTCCGTAAACTGTGGCGGATGAGGAGAAAACAAGCTGTTTTACTCCCTTTTCATCCATAACTTTATAGAGGTTCAAAGAACCTGTAATATTATTTTCATAGTACATCAGGGGTTTTTCAACAGATTCCCCTACAGCCTTGAGTGCAGCAAAATGAATGACTCCGCTTATTCCAGGCTCTTTATCGAAAACCTGTCTCAGAGCATCAATATCTTTAAGGTCCACTTCATACATTGGAAGTTTTTTCCCGCTCAGCTCTTCAACACGGCGTACAGCCTCCATGGATGAATTGCAGAAGTTATCCGCAAGGACGATATCATATCCTGCATCAAGCAGTTCCAGATTTGTGTGTGAGGCGATATAGCCGGCACCGCCGGTGATCAGAATTTTTCCCATTTGATACTCCTATTCTTTCCAAAGCTGCAATACTGCTTTGTCGATATTTGAGGGCTTGCAGCTTAACTTAATTCAAATTGTCCTTTTTTACTAGTACACGTGTACTTTTAAAAAGAATTTTATCCTATTTCTCATGAAAAGATGTATGAATTTGCACAAAAAGAAGCATAAAGGATTATTATAAAATTGAACTAAATCAAATTTTCGATAAAAGAGAGGATATTATTACCGGACAACTTTCAGATATTAATCCCTATTATGGAGATCTTTATTTTTCAAGACATGACGGTCTTGATGAATCGGAATATGTATTTATTGACGGAAATGATCTCAAGAACAGAATCAGGGACGTCGAGGGTCTTCATATAGGGGAAACCGGCTTCGGGACTGGTTTGAATTTTCTGACTCTGCTGAAGATTATTGAAGAGAGTGGAATAACTGGAATGAGACTTAAGTATTCCAGCATCGAAAAGTACCCACTGGATCCGACTCGAATTCAAGAACTCTTAAGCCCTTTTGCTGACAGATTATCTGAATTGCTGCCTAAATATTTATCCTACTGGGAGTCCTTTTATCCTACTCTTAATAAAGAGTGGAATAATGTTACATGGTCTTTTCCCGGAGTTGAGGTTGATTTCAAGCTGTACAACGGCGATGCTTTAACATGGAGCAGTGAAAAATCTGAGGCTCATGTAAATGCCTGGTTTCTTGATGGACACAGCCCGGATAAGAATCCGGAGATCTGGTCCCCGGGAATAATGAAGTCTGTATACGAAAATACGGCAATAGGTGGAACACTGGCCAGTTTCACAGCTTCCGGTATGGTAAAAAGGGCATTAAGGGAAGCAGGCTTCTTCATTAAGAGAAAAAAAGGATTTGGAGCAAAAAGGCACATGATTCAGGGACTTAAGTCTTGAAATAATAAGGAATTCCCTGTAAAAGTATCGAACTAATTATATATAGGAAAAAAACATGAAAACAAACCGGACAAAAATCGTTGCCACTATCGGGATACACAATGATTTACAATTTATTAAGAAGCTCTATAAAGCCGGAGCGGGAATCTTCCGGTTGAACACAGCTCACCAGACTCCCGATGAAACAGAACAGATAATAGGCAGAATCAGAGAGGTCTCTGACAGAGCCGCGATTCTGATCGATACAAAGGGCCCGGAAATCAGAACACTGGACATTGAAGAAACCATTGAAGTGAAAGAAGGTGATGAGGTCTTTGTCATTCCCCAGGGAGTGAAGATGGATCGGCCCCATTTTTCAGTAAGTTACGATAAGTTCTGTGACGTGGTGACACGGGGAACAGAAGTCCTCATCGATGATGGTGACATGTCTTTAATCGTAATTGATAAAAAAGATGATCAGCTCCGCTGTATTGCCAATAATGCTGGTAAAATAAAGAATAAAAAAAGCGTCAATGTACCCAAGATTCCCATTGCCCTTCCTTCTCTCACTAAAAAGGATATTGAGTATATTAACTTTGCTGCAGAGATCGGTGTGGATTTTATCGCCCACTCATTTGTCAGAAACAAAGAGGACCTGATTGCCGTTCAGAAAATTCTTGATAAATACAACAGTCCCATCAGACTGATTGCTAAAATTGAAAACACAGAGGGTATTGAGAATATCAATGAGATTCTGGATCACTGTCATGGTGTAATGGTTGCCAGAGGGGACCTGGGAATAGAACTTCCCGCAGAAGAAGTACCCCTGGTACAGAAAAAGATCATCCGTAAGTGTATCAAACGGAGCAAAATCGTAATCACAGCCACACAGATGCTCCATACCATGATAGAGCATCCCCGTCCTACCAGAGCCGAGGTCAGTGATGTGGCCAACGCTGTATTAGACGGAACAGATGCATTAATGCTCTCAGGTGAAACAGCCTATGGAAATTATGCCTACGAGGCTGTCACCACGATGTCCAACATTGCCGCTGCAAGTGAATCGCAGAAGAAGAGTAAAGTTCGGAGAAAGAACACTGAGAAATTCAATCCAGTCCGTCTTCAGATGATCACCGCGGCTGAATCCACAGCCAGAGCGCTGGGAGCCAAGGCTATTATAGTCCAGACAGACACTGGACGTTCTGCTAATCTTCTCTCCTCTTTGAGAGGAAAAACACCTGTACTTGCACTGTCGCCCAACCCCACTGTCGTACGGCAGCTGGCTCTGAGCTACGGTGTCACCTCATTTCATCTGAGATCACAGGACACACTGGATGAGATGGTCAGTGAATCTGTAAAAACTGTCCTGAACGAAGGCATTGTCGGAAATAACGAACTGGTAGTTCTTGTAGGATCTTCTCCCAACCATTCAACAGTAACCAACTTCATCGAAGCCGGTGAAGCGGGAATGTTCCTGGGTGGAAGGGAATAATTCTTATTCGGCGGTCATAGTCTTAACAGCCAGGGCTGCCGATGAGAATGCAAACTGGAGGTTATAGCCTCCGGTTTCTCCATCCACATCCATTACTTCTCCAGCAAAGAACAACCCTTCACAGAGTTTTGATTCCATGGTTCTGGGATTTATCTCCTTAAGAGAGACTCCACCGGCAGTCACCATGGCCTGATTAAACCCACCCAGGGAATCCACAATAAAGGATGAGCTGAATATTTCCTTTAAATAAGAAATTCGATTTTTCTTACTGAGCTGATTCATTTTCATTTCAGGACTCAAACCGGCCTTTTTTAGAAGCCCTTTCATCAGAGATTCAGATATCCCATTTTGACCCAGACCCGAGGGAAGAGATTTTTTCCCGGAATTCTGAATCCGGTTCAGGATATCCTGATCAAGATCTTCACGATCCCGGTCTGGAAGCCATGAAACTCTAAGCTCATCCCCGGGAGTCATATCCCTGCTGTTATTCAGGATAACAGGACCGGAAAATCCCTTATGAGTAATAAGCAGATCTCCCATGAAGCTATGCAGCTTTTTCCCTTCCCGGTACAGATCAATGGATACAGGAAAAGCCGAGCCTGAGGATTCTACCAGTATGAAATTCTTTATAAATACAGGAGTCAGTGAGGGCCTGGGCTTGACTATGGAGTGCCCAAGTCTTTCTGCCAGAATATAAGAATCACCAGTTGAACCCGTAGAGGGGTAGGACAACCCTCCTGCAGCCAACAGAATTTTAGGAGCGCTATATTGAGAGCTGCCGGTTTTTACATAAAAGAGAACACCCTTCTTCTCTATAGATCTGACTGGATCCTTCCAGAAAATTCTCCCTTCACCATTCTGTGAAAGTTTCTGTAGAAGATCCCGCACATCCCTGCTGTTTCTGCTGACAGGAAAAATCTTACCGTCTCCACGGTCTTCACAAGGAAGCCCTTCTTTCTCTACAAAGGTGATAAGGTCCTGATTACTCCATTCAAGAAGAGCCGGTTTTACAAATTTGTGAGCTTTTCCATAACGCTCGGGGTAGGAGCGGATATCTTCTGCATTGGTAATATTGCATTGACCCGATCCGGATGTTAGAAGTTTCAGGCCCGACTGATTCATGCTCTCAAGAATACAGAAGCGGAGACCCGCCGCAGAGGCTCGTGCTCCGGCAAACAGACCGGCAGCACCGGCACCAATGATAATCAGATCATATTCCATAGGATCTCCTTGTTCTGCAATCGATGAAAACAGATAGCTGTTTTCAGACAATCGGCATAAGTTCCTGACAATTATTATAACATTTTATACTGTCTTGTCATTTTAACACTCACAGGAACTTGAATGACAACTGACTGTCAGATAAACTCCCCGAACAATATAATTAATCAGGAGATTAATCTTTATGGATGAACTCAGTTACGGAGCCTTGGCTCTGATACCCCCTCTGGTTGCCATTATCCTGGCAATCTGGAAAAAACAGGTCCTTCTGTCACTTTTAACAGGAATTTGGGCAGGATCTACAATTATTAATAACTGGAACCCCCTCACAGGTCTTCTGGAAACATTTTCAGGTTATATCGTCGGTAAATCACTGGCAGATTCCTGGAATATTGGAATCATCGTTTTCCTCCTTGCCGTAGGGGGCATGATCGGTATGATCGGAAAGATGGGCGGAACCAAAGCTATTGCCGAAAGCATCTCTGCTAAAGCACAGGATGTCCGTTCCACACAGCTTGCAACGGCTCTTATGGGAATTGCTATCTTCTTTGATGATTACGCCAACTCCATCATTGTGGGTAACACCATGCGCCCCATCACAGACAAACAGAAAATTTCAAGAGAGAAACTGTCCTACATTGTAGACTCAGCTGCGGCTCCTGTCTCTTCAATGGCACCCATATCCACATGGATCGCCATGGAGCTCAGCCTTATTGCCGCCGGATTGACAGCCCTCAATATCGAAGGGAATTCCATGCTGGTCTTTTTCCAGACCATACCCTATCGCTTCTACTCTCTCTTTGCCCTGGTACTTCTCTTCTCTCTGATCCTACAGAAAAGAGATTACGGTGCCATGCTGAAGGCGGAAATCAGAGCCAGAAAAACCGGACAGGTCAACAGAGAGGGAGCTACTCCCATGATCACCGATGACAAGTCACTCCTTCCTGATGAAGGAATTAAGGGCTCTATCTGGGGAGTATTAATCCCCATCGGAATATTCATCCTGGTTACCTTTGTAGGTCTCTGGTACAACGGACATGAAGCAGGTAAATCATTTAGAGATTCCATTGGAGACTCGGATGCATCTGTTGTTCTGACATGGGCAGCCTTTATCTCATCCATTACGGCTGCCATTCAGGGAATCGCCGGAAAGAAGTACAGCCTCAGCGGCGCAGTTGATGCCTGGGTAAACGGAGCTAAATCCATGTTTATGGCCGTTATCATCCTGACTCTTGCATTTGCACTGAAAGCTGTAATATCAGAAATGATGCTGGCCGAGTGGCTTGTGCATGTAATTCCCTTCAGCAATGGTGGATTATTCACCATACTCCTCCCCTCGCTGATTTTCCTTACTGCCATGTTTGTTGCCTTTTCAACAGGAACATCATGGGGAACCAACTCAATCCTGATGCCCATCGTTATCCCCGTAGCGGCCAATGCATCTGCGGCATCCGGTGATGTGACTCCCCTGATACTTGCATGTATCGGTTCCGTTCTGACTGGTGCCGTTTTCGGAGACCATTGTTCTCCCATATCGGATACAACAATTCTCTCTTCTTCAGCATCCGGAGCAGACCACCTTGACCATGTAACAACCCAGGCTCCCTATGCAATAACAGCAGCAGTATTTGCACTGGTATTGGGAACAATCCCGGCAGGATTAGGCATATCCCCCTGGATCAGCCTTACGGTAGGAGCTGCCGGTATTATTATATTTGTTAAATTCTTTGGTAAAGAGATTGATACAGAAGGGAATATTATCAGTTAGTTTTTTAATCTTATTTTCAGTTAATATCCTGTAATTATAAGCGGATAATTAATTCAATTATTACAAGTAAAGACCTGCCCATTACGGCGGGTCTTTTTTTTAGGGAAGCACTGTAGGAATAGTCCTACAAAAAGTGACGATCAGTTCCTACTTACAGTTAAGACAGTGCAATGAGAAAATGCGCTTATGTCTATCGAAAGCTATGAATTAAGAACTCTGAACCTGAAATACACATCTGAAAGAGAAGCTCTTATTGAGTTTCTGAACTACCATGATCTAATACTGGACAAAGATATTGACTATGCCATCTGTCTTGAAGATAACGGTAAAATCATTGCTACCGGGTGCTCCTCGGGAAAGATCCTTAAGTGTATAGCAGTCAGCGAGGATTATCAGGGACAGGCTCTTACAAATAGAGTCATGTCCTATCTTCGTCTAAGAGCCTATCATGAAGGGATCAATTCACTTTTTTTATACACGAAACCTGAAAATGAATCTATTTTTTCTGAACTGGGATTCTTTCTTCTGGCTGCTGCACCAGATGCTATTCTGATGGAAAATAGTAAGAATGGATGCAGCGAGTACTTATCTGAAATGGAAAAACCGGAGAATGGAGCCGAAGCAGCCGCTATTGTTATGAATTGTAATCCATTCACTCTGGGACACAGATTTCTAATTGAAAAAGCCTGCTCCGAAAACGAGACTGTTCATCTTTTTGTATTGAAGGAAGATCTTTCGGTGTTCCCTTTCAAAGACAGAATCGAAATGGTTAAACAGGGCACCGAAGATCTGCAAAATCTCTACATCCATGAAGGTCGAGACTATATTATTTCCAGAGCAACTTTTCCAAGCTATTTTTTGAAAGAAGAAAAAATTCTAAATGAGAGTCATGCCCTTCTTGATCTTGACCTTTTTTCAAAGCGAATTGCACCGGAACTGAATATTACCAAACGATATGTGGGAGAAGAACCATTCTGTCCTGTGACATCTCTTTATAACAAAATGATGAAAAAAACCCTTCCTTCACAGGGCATCAAAGTCTTTGAAATACCGCGGATAAAAACTGCCGGTAGAACAATCAGTGCAACAGAGATTAGAAAAGCCCTGGGAGAAGGAGAACTGAACACAATTAAAGAGATGGTTCCTATGACCACCTTTAAATATCTGAATTCTGAAAAAGGATCCCATATAGGGAACATTATCAGGGAGAAAGAAAATGAAAATAATGAAGACAGGACTGGCAGGCTCTCTTGAGTCCAGCGATGTTCTGATCACCGTTGACAGTAATAACGGCAATGGACGGGATATCTCACTGGACAGTACTGTAAAAAGACAGTACGGAAAGCAGATTCTAAAAGTAGTGGATGAGACTCTGGATCGCCTTTCAATTGTAGACGTTAAGATACGTCTGGAAGACAAGGGTGCTTTGGACTGTACCATAAGAGCCCGCCTTGAAGCCGCTGTTTACAGAGCTGTGGGAAGTGCAACCTATCCCTGGGAGAAATTGTCATGAAACTGAGAAGAACAATGCTCTACGTCCCTGGCAACAACGCAGGAATGATGAAGGACGCACATATCTACCGCTCAGATTCAGTTATGTTCGATCTGGAAGACTCAGTCTCATTAAATGAAAAAGATAGCGCCCGCTTTCTGGTATTCAATGCTCTGAACACTCTGAACTATGAAGGAATTGAAACGGTTGTCCGTATCAATGGCCTCGATACACCCTTTGGCCGTGAGGACATCAAAGCCATGGTCCGGGTAAAACCCGATGTGATCAGACTCCCTAAAACAGACAGTGCAGAAGATGTGCTTGAGGTGGAAAGATTACTGGAAGCTGAAGAGAAAAGCTGTGGTTATGAGATCGGTAGTATTAGAATGATGGCTGCCATCGAGGGTCCTCTTGGTGTTCTCAATGCTTATCAGATTGCCACATCATCCAAACGGCTGATCGGTATTGCCCTGGGAGCCGAAGACTTTGTAACCAGTATGAAAACCAGTCGATCCCCGGAAGGAATAGAGCTGCTCTTTGCCCGCTCTCAGATATTAACAGCCGCCAGAGCTGCAGGAATCTATGCTCTGGATACAGTCTATTCAGATGTTAATAACGATGAGGGATTTCTGGATGAAGTCAGGCAAATCAAACAGCTGGGCTTTGATGGAAAATCAGTCATATCACCAAGACAGATACAACCTGTCCATAGAGTCTACTGTCCCAGCGACAACGAAATCGATCATGCCATCAGGGTCATTCAGGCCATAAAAGAGGCTGAAGATAAAAATTCGGGTGTTATTTCACTCAATGGAAAGATGGTGGATAAACCCATTGTCGACCGTGCACGCAGAGTCCTTGAAATGGCTAAGGCAACTGGTATCCGAATCAATGAACTGGAGGCATACTGTGATGAATGTGACGAAGATGAATAAAAATTCTATCGGCAGAGAAATTCCAGCAATGATAAACGGAGAGGAATTAAAAACCTTTGAAGGTGCCTTTAAGCACACTCCCCTGATACGACAGGACAAAGGAAACAGAAGGCTGCCCAGGCTGAACAAACTTGTAGATACTATTGAACAGGCCGTGCTGAAATCAGAACTACAGGATGGAATGACTATTAGCTTTCACCACCATTTCAGATCAGGAGATTTTGTCCTTAACATGGTCATGGATGTTATAAGTAATTTGGGAATTAAAGATCTGACCCTGGCTTCCAGTTCTCTTACTCCTGCACATGATGAACTGATAAAGCACATCGAAAAAGGGACTGTCTGTCGTCTAATTACAAGCGGTCTGAGAGGAAAACTGGCCGAGTTTATTTCAAACGGTAATATGGAAGAGCCAGTACTCTTTCACAGTCATGGAGGCCGAGCAAGAGCTATAGAAATTGGGCAGATTAAAATTGATGTTGCTTTTCTAGGTGTCCCCTCAAGTGATGTATATGGAAATGCCAACGGTTATACCGGTCCATCAGCCTGCGGTTCCCTTGGTTATGCCAAGGTTGATGCAAAACATGCATCAAAGGTTGTTCTACTCACTGACTATCTAACCGAATATCCAAATACACCATTCAGCATTGACCAGGATACTGTGGATTTAATTGTTAAAGTTGATTCTGTTGGAAATCCCGACAAAATCAGTACAGGTGCAACCAGGATAACAAAGAACCCAAGGGATCTGCTTATTGCCCAGAATGCCGCAGATTTTATCGCATCATCCCCCTATTTTGAAGACGGATTCTCTATGCAGACCGGATCAGGAGGTGCCTCTCTCGCAACAACCCGCTTCCTGACTGAACATATGGAACAGAGAGATATAAAATGCAGCTGGGCTCTCGGCGGTATAACCAGTCAAATGGTCAAGATGCATGAAGCCGGATACATCAAAAGGCTTCTGGATGTTCAGAGTTTTGATATGGATGCAATCCGTTCCATCGGTCAGAACCGTCTGCATACTGAAATTGATGCGTCCTACTATGCCAACCCCCTGAATAAGGGATGTGCCGTAAACAAACTTAATGTTGTTATTCTCAGTGCTCTGGAAATAGACCTGGACTTCAATGTAAACGTACTGACTGGCTCCGACGGCGTCATTATGGGTGCTTCAGGAGGACATTCAGATACGGCAGTCGGATCTGGACTCTCCATTATTGTGGCTCCCCTGATTAGAGGAAGAACTTCAACTGTGACCAAGAATGTTCTTACAGTAATTACTCCCGGAGAATCAGTGGATGTTTTTGTTTCCGATAGAGGGATTGCCATAAATCCACGACGGAAAGATCTGATTGAACATTTCAAAGACGTAAGGCTCCCCTTCGCCACCATGGAGGAACTTCTGGATAAGGCGGAAAGACTTGTAGGAAAACCGGATCCAATTGAATTTACAGACCGAATTGTGGGACTCGTAGAATACAGAGACGGGACTATTATAGATATAATACGTCAGGTGAAGGCTCTGGACTGATGCCTGCTCTCCTCCGAACCCGGGGAATAAATATGGAACAGCTCAGCTCTCTGGCAGTCTCATCTATGATCAGAGAAGTTGAGCTCTGTCCAAAACCGGGTCTTGTTGACAGACTGAACAATGGAGCTCATAGAGATATGACTCCTGAGATCTTTTACTGCAGTGCAAAGGCTATTGGACCTTTTTTTAAAGAAATGCTTCTCAGCACATCCATAGATTCTCCTTCTGAAAAGGTTCTCCCTGAAATCAGGCCTGCCGGGATCAGAGCCGAAAAGGCGATGTTTCAGGCAACAGGAGGTATCAATACTCACAAGGGGCAGATATTCTCACTGGGAGTCTGTCTGGCAGCTGTCAATAGAGTGATCTGTCAGCCAGAGGAAGCAGGAATCAACAGAATTTCAGGGGTTGAAATTCTTATGGAAGCCGGAAAAATATGCCGGGGTATCAGTGAAGAGCTGAAACACAGCGGCCCAGCCTCCAGTCATGGGGAAAAACTCTACCGTGAAGGGGGATACAGAGGTATCCGGGGCGAAGCAGAATCCGGATTTGCCTCAGTCCGCCTGAGGGCTCTGCCCCGTTTAAAAAAACTTCTGAAATCGGGCTGTACTCCTGAAGAAGCCTCCCTGGAAACCCTGATTCTTCTCTACAGCTTTGTAGAAGACAGCAACGTACTCCATAGATGTGGTACTGGCGGTCTGAAGATGCTGCGCCATCTATCCACTTCTTTTCTGAAAGAAGGAGGAATCAGACAGCAGGGCGCAGTATGCAGACTGCAGGGGATGAACTCAATCTTTACCAGTATGAATATTTCACCTGGGGGCTGTGCCGATTTACTGGCCCTTACACTCTTTGTCCATAGCATTGAAGAAGCCTATGAACTATAGCCCTGTCACTCTCACAGAGATGCTGGATGCTCGTGAAATGCGCAGCCATCATAGACAGAAACTGATCTGTCTTCACAAATCAGCTCTGATACAGCTCAGTATCAACAGTCCGGGATCTGAAAAAAACAGCTCTGTAATAACTGAGATTTTTTCAGAAGGCCTTAGATCTATCCTGAAAAAGTTCGATGAGAGTATCATTGAATATAATTCCGAAACTCAGAGTAATACAGGCCCCCAGGCCTTTATTGCAATAGCCCTCCCTGCCAGGAAAATAAAGATGAAAACCAGCAGTATAGAATTGTCCCATCCCCTGGGAAGACTCTGGGACATTGATGTTTATGATGTAGATAAAAGGCTATTGTCCCGTAAAGAACTTGGTCTCCCTGAAAGACTGTGCTATATCTGCAGAGAACCAGCTCATGTGTGTTCCCGTTCCCAGCGTCACACCCAGGAAGATCTTAAGGCATTTATTCTGGATATTTATCAAAGCTATTCAGACAGAATTAGGATATCATAGGAAGTATGAGAATTTCTGTATTCCGTATCATTCTCATTTCAACTCTGCTGCTCTTTCTACAGGAAATTTTCCCGCAACCCACTGACTACCGATTTTCACAGCTTACAATGGAAGATGGACTCTCGAGTAACTCTGTATATTGTATGACCCGTGATTCAGAAGGATATCTCTGGTTTGGAACTTTCAGCGGTCTGAATCGCTACGATGGTAGAAACAACACCATTTTCAGACCGGGAAGAGGTGATAATGACAGCATCAGCGGTTCTGTAATATTCAGTATTCTTGAAGACAGCGGCGGCCGAATCTGGGTAGGTACCGATGGCGGCGGCCTGAATCTCTTCGACAAGGAGACACATAAATTCAAAGCCTATTTAAAAAATCCTGAAGACCCGCTCAGTCTTCCGAGCAACCAGGTTTTCGCCATTGAGGAAGATCTTAACGGAAGGCTCTGGATCGGAACAGCAGGGGGAGGGCTTGCCCTGTACCGTGGTGATGAGAAATTTTTAATCCTCAATGAAGCAAATTCTAATCTGATAAACGACAGAATAAGAACAATCCTCTGTGACAATAAAAACAGACTATGGATAGGCACAGAGAAGGGACTCTCCCTATATGATACAAGAAGCGGCAGATTCTTAAACAAATCATTTATCCCGGGCAGTGAAATGCTTAGGGAGTCTTTTATCCGGAGCCTCTATCCTGATGAAAATGACGGAATCTGGATAGGAACGAATCAGGGACTCTTTCATTTTGATGGGGAGTCTGTCCGGTCTGTCGCGCTGCCGGAGAAGACCTCTATCCGCTCCATTACTTCTGACAACGGCTATCTGTGGCTGGGAACAGAACGCTCGGGTATTTTCATTCTGGACTTTGAAAAAAACAGTTGGAAGAGACTGAACGAAGAGAACAGCAACATCTCCTATAATAAGATTCGAAGCCTCTACAAAGACGAAAGCGGCCTGATCTGGGCAGGAACCAGAGGCGGCGGAGTCAACCTTTTCAACCCGTCCAGTACACTGATAAAAACATATACAGCCGAAGCTGAGGCACCCTACGGATTAAGCAATCCCCATATCAGACAGATGGAGGAACGCTCCGACGGTTCTCTGTGGGTAGCCACAGACGGAGGTGGCATAACTGTCCTGGATAGAAAAACGAGCAGAATGGATTGGATTGATGTTAATGACAGGGACAGAGGCTCTGAAAATGATCAGATCTATTCCCTGCTGGAAGACTCTCAGGGAAGGCAGTGGATAGGTACTGACGGCAGCGGCCTTTTCATGATCCCCCCGGGGCTCTCCATAAATGATGTTGTTCCGATCCCTCTTCTGAATACTGAACCAGGGTCTCCCAACCGGGAGACTGTCTGGTTTATCCATGAAAGCAGAGAAGGCAGTCTGTGGATAGGTACTGAAGGAAGCGGTTTATTCAGGATGAAAGAAGGGATACTGACACAATATCTGCATGATCCTGGAAAGCCCGAGGGACTGAATGGAAATGCCGTGCGCTGTATCTTCGAGGATTCACAAAATCAGATATGGGTGGGAACATGGGACGGCGGTCTCAATCTATATATGAAAGATCTGGATGAGTTTAAGAGTTTCGTCCGTTCTCCAGGTAAATCAGGAAGTCTCAGTGACACATCTGTGAATGTTATATTTGAAGATCAAATGAACCGTCTATGGATAGGTACAGCCGGCGGAGGAGTTAATATCTTCTACCCTGATGATATTTTTTTCCGGACAATTTCCACCAGAGAAGGACTCTCCGGAGACAATATTTATGGGATACTTGATGATGAAGAAGGAAATATTTGGCTCTCAACTGACAATGGTCTCTCCAGAGTTAATCTGACAGACGAAAGAATTCAAAACTTCAGCAGTGCCGATGGTCTTGTGGGTGATGAATTTTCACAGAATGCCTATATTAAGACAAAAAATGGTGAGTTCTTCTGGGGCGGTCCCGGAGGAATCAGCAGTTTTCACCCCGCAGCCTTAAACTTTGAAAACCCTCTGACAGGCCATCTCCAAATAACTGCTCTGAGTATTCATAATCTCCCTGTCAAAATTAACCAGAGTGTAGATGGTATGGTAATTCTCGATAAAGATATTTCGCTGAAAGAGAGCATAACCCTTCCCTATTCAGCTAATAACCTGACTATCAGATATTCACTGCTTTCTTATATTGATCCCGGCAAGCATCAATATACGGTTCAACTTAAAGGGCTGGAAGATCGCCCTCGTTTTCTGGGAAACAACAACGAGGTCAGTTATGCCTCCGTGCCTCATGGAGAATATGAGCTTGAAATAAAAGGGAGCGATCATAACGGACAGAACGCTGTAAAAGCGCTGAAAATAATTGTACAGGCCCCTTTCTGGATGCATCTCTGGTTCTATTTCCTTACAGGTCTCCTTTTATTTTTGATACTGGGAGTTATCATCTGGTATCGTCTTAGAGGACTTAATAAAAATAATGCCCAACTCAGAAGTTTTTCAATGCATATGGAACAGGCCAGAGAAGAGGAGCGGCGTGGTGCTGCCAGGGACTATCACGATGAACTGGGACAGCAGCTAACTGCCATGAAATTCGATCTCTATTGGCTAAACAGTCACCCTGAATCATCTGAAAATATAAGAAAGGAAAAGATCACAACCCTCCTGGAAATTGTCAATGATTCAATCGAGTCTGTACGCAGCATATCTACAAATCTCCGACCAAAAGCTCTGGATAACCTTACCATGGAAGAAGCGCTGGAATGGCAAAGCCGTCGATTCAGAAAAAGAACCGGGGTAAGCCTGGACATTCTGATCGAAATGGGAGGCAAGCCCTTTACTGAAGAGAACCAGGAAATAAAAACTGCCGTATTCAGAATATATCAGGAGATTCTAACCAATATAATCCGCCATTCCGCCGCTTCCAAAGTTGAAGTCCGGGTTGTGAAAGAGGGCGGAAATTTATCTCTCAATGTCAGAGATAATGGTAGAGGAATCAATAAGAATACAGAAAAAAGAGATGACTCATTCGGTCTAATTGGAATGAGAGAACGCTGCCGTCACTTCGGTGGAAACTTCAGTATTGACAACTATCCTGATGGTGGCACAATTGTTAGAATAAATCTCCCTTTAAAGGAATGATAATATGCATAAGATACTTATTGTGGATGATCACCCCCTAGTTCGCAGAGGGCTCTGTCAGATTCTTCAGGAATTCATACCTTTAAAACAACTGGATGAGTTATCCAATGGAAATGAAGTTCTCCAGAAAATGAATGAAGTAAAATATGATGTAGTCATTCTGGATATATCTCTCCCTGGTAAAGACGGTCTGGAGGTATTGAAAGATCTAAATATTCAATATCCACAGATACCGGTTTTAATATTGAGTATTCAATCAGAAAGCCAGTACGCCCTGCGGGCCCTGAAGATGGGAGCCTCTGGATGTCTGAATAAGGCCAGTGCCCCCGAAGAGCTTGTCAACGCAGTTAAGGAAGTCTTGAGAGGTGGACGCTATCTCACTCAAAAAGTAAGCCAGCTTCTACTTGATGATTATCAGGGAGACCATAGCGACCTTCCTCATAAGCAGCTTTCTGAACGGGAGTATCAGGTTATGATCATGCTGGTCAGTGGGCTCAGCAGCAGTGAAATTTCCGAAAAACTCAATCTCAGCATCAAGACAGTAAGCACCTACAGAACCAGACTCCTGCAGAAAATGAATCTAAAAAATAATGCTCAGCTGACATACTACGCTGTAAAGCATAAGCTGATCTCCGAATCTCAACTCCCCCTGTAGGATGAGTCCTACATACATTTCCATTTCTCTCCTACATCCCGATTTAAATTCCCGGGCTTAAAATAATCTCAGTCAGGCCGAACCGGGCCTGTGTCATTTATTCACAATCCCTGATCGGGAAAACAAAAGGAGAATTGATAATGAGAAAAGTAAAAGTTATGTCACTTATGATGGCATTATTTCTGGTGCTTGGTATGAGTCTGAGTGCAGAAGGTCAGAGTGATTCCGCAGACGGAAACCCGACTTACCCTAAGGGTGTGCTTGACTTTGTAGCACCTGGAGGAGCCGGTGGTGGATGGGACTTAACCATAAGAACCACTGCCAAAGCTCTGAAAGATACTGGACTTGTAAAAGTTCCCATGCCCGTAAGAAACAACCCCGGTGCCGGTGGATCAGTAAACCTGGCCAGCCTTCAGGAAAAGAAAGGCTCAGCCAAGATTGTATGTGTATATTCATCCCCTCTGATTCTGACACAGCTGAACGGAACGACTGAACTGGGATATAAAGATGTAACTCCCCTGGCCCGTCTTATCGCTGACTATGCCGTTTTTGTTGTAGGAGCAGATTCAAAATACAATAGTATGACAGATGTTATGGAAGCTCTAAAAAAAGATATCAAGAGTGTAAAAATCGGAGGGATTTCCTCTGTAGGTTCAATGGACCACATTCAGTTCCTGATGATGGCAAAAGCCGCTGGTATCACTGATCTGAAAGAGATTGACTACGTAAGTTTTGACGACTCTGCCACTGCACAGGTTCTCGGAGGACACATTGATGTATACTCCACCGGTCTTTCAGAAGTTCTCGGTCTCCTTGAAAGTGGACACCTGAAAGCACTTGGTCAGACAGCCGATCACCGCGTAGGTGAAGGTGTTGTTGCCAATATTCCGACCTGTATAGAGCAGGGAATCGACGCAACCTTTGTAAACTGGAGAGGTCTCTTCGGTGCTCCCGAAATGCCCGAGTATGCTGTCAGCTACTGGAGAGAGACTCTTGCTGAACTGGTTGCAACTCCTGAATGGGATCAGGCTAAAAAGACAAACGGATGGGACGATGCATATCTTGACGCTCCCGAGTTTTCTGACTTCCTGGCTCAGGTTAATGATGAATACACATCTATCCTGACTGATATCGGAATGATTAAATAATAATCTTTGGACAGCCTGTCTATCCCTTCTGGATCTAAAACACAGGCTGTCCAAATTGGAGGAATCCGTGAGTTTATCTGTTTTACCATCCCTATTATTCTTACTATTGGGCCTGGTTTATACATCGGCTACCCTGATGCTTCCCGAAGCATCTGTGGGCAGAGCTTTTGAACCTAAAATATTTCCATTGATGCTGGGAATTATATTAATATCAATGTCCATCTCCCTGCTGATCAGGGAATTGAAAGAACAAAAAGAGACCGAAAAAAAAGAGCCCTCTGATGTTCCTTTCTTCAAAGAAGCCGGTTTTAAAAAGATTGGACTTACCTGTCTGGCATCCATTGTTTATGCTCTGCTTTTTGATAAAGCCGGTTATGTTATCAGTACAATAATATTCCTTGAACTTGAACTGCTTCTGTTCAATGGAGCCAAAAACTGGAAAATAAATACAGCTGTTGCAGTTCTGTTCAGCCTGTTTATATATATCGTCTTTTCCAAACTTCTGGGTGTCTACCTTCCACTGACACCGGGAATCTGGGTTTAAAGGAATACACTATGGAAACATTATCATTTCTATTAGACGGATTTATGGTTGCGCTGACACCTGCCAATCTTATGTGGGTTACAATCGGTGGTCTGCTGGGTACCATAATCGGCATGCTTCCAGGGCTGGGGCCTGCTACAGGTGTAGCCGTTCTACTTCCCCTGACCTTTTCAATGGGCCCTACTGCAGCTCTTATTACTATGGGTGGTGTTTATTACGGAGCAATGTACGGAGGCTCAAGGGCATCCATTCTTATAAACACACCTGGTGACGGAGCAGCTGTTGCTGCGACATTCGACGGTTACCCGATGACTCAACAGGGGCGAGCCGAATCAGCCCTTGCCATATCAGCTATAGCATCTTTTATCGGCGGTATCTTCGCAACAATATGTATGGTAGCTGTTGCTATACCTGTAGCACATTTTGCCCTGAAATTCGGTCCTGCAGAGTACTTCATGCTGTTCCTTTTTGCATTGTCTGCCACCGCTTCCATGACTGAAGGGAACAGACTTCGCGGTTTTATCGCCACAATACTGGGTCTTATGATTGCCACCATCGGAATTGATGGACAATCAGGTGTAAGCCGCTTTACTATGGGAATCCTGGAGTTGCAGAGTGGGATCGATTTTCTGATTGTAATCATCGCTGTATATGCTTTGGGAGAAGTATTTAAAAGCTTTAAAAACATTGATTCCGGTAAAGCCATGGTTCAGAAAAACTTTGGTAAAATATGGATAAGCCGCGTAGAATGGAAACGTTGTGTATGGCCCATATTAAGATCGGCACCTCTTGGTTTCTTTGTAGGAGCTCTTCCCGGAGCCGGCGGTACCATGGCGTCTCTCATGTCCTATAACAATGAGAAACAGCTGTCAAAAAATCCGGAAGAGTTTGGAAAAGGAGCTATTGAAGGACTTGCAGCTCCGGAATCTGCTAATAATGCAGCATCTGTAGGAGCCATGATTCCGATGCTGACTCTGGGAATTCCCGGATCAGGAACAACAGCTGTTATGATGGGAGCTCTTCTTCTTCTTGGATTACAGCCCGGTCCCATGCTCTTTCAACAACAACCCTTAATTGTCTGGGGTCTGATTGCAAGTATGTTCATCGGAAACATCATCCTTGCGGTTATGAATATTCCCCTGGCGGGACTTCTTGTACGGGTACTATCTGTACCTCCAAAGATTCTCTATCCAATTGTTCTGGGTCTTTCATTTGTAGGAGCCTATGCTATCAGCTACAGCGTTATGGACTTTTACCTGCTCGTAGGATTCGGTCTGCTTGGATACTTTATGAGCAAGAGTAAGTTTCCTTCCACTCCAATGATTCTGGCTGTAATTGTAGGTAATAATATGGAACAGTCATTCAGAAGAGCGTACAAGATTGCCGATGGTGATATTGGAATTTTCTTCGGCTCACCCATCTGTCTGATTCTTTTTGCCCTGACAGTCATCTCGATTGTTTATCCAATGATCAAGAGTCTGAGAAACAGAGTAAAAACAGCAACCGCTTAATAATATTTTCCATGCCGGAGATTCTGTATCTCCGGCATTTTTAATTATTACTAATTTAATCATAAGTAAATCCATATAATATATTGATAAAAAAATATCTACATTGTTATTTACAGATAATGAATCCGTGATATTATCCATAAATATGAGCATCATCAGTGAATACTTGAACGTAATACGTAAAAAACTGTCTTCAAACTTCGATTTTTCAGAAAACTATTCAATAGACTCTTTAAATTTCGATTTCCTTGCTTCATTTAATGCAATAAATACAAAATTTGCTGTCCTGAAAGAGATAAAGATCTATGGATTTGAAACTAATGAGTATTTTTTGTTGAAAACAGGTCTTTCAGATACAAAAGAGTCCTTATTAAACGAAATAGATATCATAAAAGCTCATATAAGAGATATAGCACAACCCCATAGTGAACATATGTCCTCTCAAATACTCCTTGTTCATATTCTTGAGGAAGAAATACCCGAAGAAATTGCCAAAATTGCGCGCAGGACTAAATTTCAGAAGGGCTTTGCCTTCGGATTTAAAGGCTGGGCTGACCTGGGACTGGTTGTCATCTCCCTGAAATCAAACAGGGTAGTTACACATAAAAAATTTATTAAAACAGCTTCTTTTTTTACACCGGAAAAGACTGTTTAGGAGAAATCTATGAATTCAATTCTCATCGTACTGGTGTCAATTGCCCTTTTCTTCGCTGCCTACGTCTTCTATGCCGGATGGCTATGCAAGAAGTGGGGTGTAGACACAAAAAGAGAGACCCCGGCTCATACCAAAGAAGACGGCGTAGACTATGTCCCCGCTTCCAAGGGTGTTGTCCTGGGTCATCATTTTGCTTCAATTGCAGGCGCCGGACCCATTACAGGTCCAATAGCTGCAGCCTTCTTCGGCTGGATACCTGTATTGCTTTGGATCATCATCGGATCTATCTTCTTCGGAGGTGTTCATGACTTTGGCGCTCTCATGGCATCTATCCGTCATGATGGGAAAACCATTGGTGAAATTATTGAAAAGAATATCGGAAAAAAAGGTAAAAAGCTCTTTGCTATCTTCGCATGGCTCACTCTTATCCTTGTTGTAGCAGCCTTCCTGAACATAGTTGCCAGCACCTTTGCTTCCACACCCGAAGCAGCAACAGCATCTGTTCTTTTCATAGGAATTGCCATTTTATTCGGCTTTTTTGTTTATAGAAGAGGAATGAATCTGGTACTCAGTACTGTAATCGGGGTTGCTCTCCTGGGTCTCTGTATCAAACTGGGAATGATGTTTCCCCTGGTCCTCTCTGCGAAGGTCTGGATGTGGCTGCTTCTGGCATATATCTTTATTGCCTCTGTGACACCTGTCTGGATTCTCCTTCAGCCCCGTGATTATCTTAACTCGTTCCTCTTATATGCCATGATTATCGGAGCCGTTGTAGGACTGATTTTTGCCAATCCCACCATAAACCCCGAGTTTGTTCCCGCATTTGCCGGTTTTAAGGTTAAGGGTGCATTTATGTTCCCCATCCTTTTTGTAACAGTTGCCTGTGGAGCCATCTCCGGTTTTCACTCACTCGTAGGATCCGGAACCTCTTCCAAGATGGTAGACAAAGAAGGTGATGCTAAACTCATCGGTTACGGCGGTATGCTGATAGAGGGTGTTCTGGCGGTTATTTCACTTGTAGCCATCGGCGCTGTAGGTATGCAGAAAGGCGGAGCAATCCCCACCTTCTCCATCGGAGTAGGAACCTTTATGAATGCCTTCGGACTTCCCATGGAAGTTGGTGTTCCCTTTATTGCTCTGGCGATTTCGGCTTTCGCACTGACAAGTCTGGACACAGCAACAAGACTGGCCCGTTTTGTATTCCAGGAATTCTTTAGCATGGCTGCTGATGAGAAAGAAAATAAAGTCGCAAAAACACTTTCAAATAAGTATGTTGCCACTATTCTTTCTGTAGCTGTCGGCGGTTTTCTGGGATTCTCCGACTGGAGAGTAATCTGGCCTATTTTCGGATCTGCGAACCAGCTGCTCTCAGCACTGGCTCTACTGGCCATCGCTGCCTGGCTTGCCAATGAAGGAAAAGAGAACAGGATGGTAAAAATTCCTATGATTTTCATGTTCCTTGTTACCCTGACTGCACTTGTTTTTGTAGCTCAGGCTAACATTGTCGCAGGAAACTACATCCTTGTTTTCTTTGCGGTAGTTCTGTTTGTTCTTGCTATTGTCCTTATTAAAGAGTCTTACAAGATTCTTTTCGGTTCTAAAAAACCTGCAGTGGTAACAGCATAATTATCAACTGCGTTCAACAGGACCGCTCCACCCGGGGCGGTTTTTTTAACTGCCGCCTCCGAAAACTGAGAGATCCTCTGTAAGTTTAAGTGCTGTATTTTTATTTGCCTCAGAAATCTCTTTGACAGCCCCGGAGATTTCAAGCACCCTATTTTTCTGGTGGTTCTGCTCTTTCATAGCATCGGCGATTTTGGAGGAACTTGATGTCAAACTCTCCATTGCTGCTTTAATCCCCTCAGAACAGCGTTCCTGCTCGTCACTGATACTGTTCAGCAGAGCTGTAGAATCGATAAGGACTCTTACTGAGTCCAGGACATCCCTTGCCCCTATCCGCTGTTCCTTCATAGACTGAGCAATGGATTTACTCAAATCAGAACTCATCCGGGCATTGGCCGTGGCCTTTTCAAATGATTCTCTGGAACGAGTCATAAGCTTTACGGCCCGTCCGACCTGTTCTGTCATTCCCTGGATACTCTTACCTACACCCTTTGCGCTGATGGCACTGCTTTCTGCTAGATTCCGTACTTCTGCGGCAACAACGGCAAACCCCCGGCCCGAATCACCGGCATGGGCCGCTTCAATGGCTGCATTCATGGCCAGGAGATTAATCTGAGAAGCAATCTTTGCTATGGATGAAACAAATTCCTGCAGAAGGAAAGAACTCTTTTCTATATCCTTAATGGCTGTCATAGATTCTCCTGCTGCGTTCTGCCCCTCTTTGGAGATGGAATATAGTTCTGCTGAAAGAAGATCCGCCTGTTCTGTATTCAGGGCAACTGAATCAATATTGGCAGAGATCTCTTCAATGGATGCAGAACTCTGATTTACCAGATCCGTCTGTTTTATGACCTCTTCCGAAACTTTCTTAACAGAACTCAGAATATCAGATACTGAATCTTCTACATGACCCATATCCTTTCGGCTGCGGCTGATAGATTCCCCCACCTGCTCCAGAGACTGGCTCATGGATCTGGTAGCATCCTCCATATTGGATGAACTCTCTTTGAGGGAATGGGCGTTGGCACTCAATGAAGAGGCATTTTCACCGGTATTGTTTATCAGAATTCCCAGATGAGAGATGAAGCGGTTTATTTTATCCGCAACAAATCCAAATTCATCTGCAGAATAAAGAATCAGCCTGTCTTCCAGATTTTTACGGCCTTCCGCAAGATCCCCTACTGTTTCGATGAGAGCTTTGATTTTGCTCCTCTGTTCAGAAAGGGAGAGAAGATTGGCAATGATGATGATTATAAAGCAGAGAATCATGGGAAATATCAGTCCACTGATAAATTCCAGATTCACATGGTTTGCAAATTTGATCCTGTTCTCCATATCCATTGGAAAAGGTAGAGCAGAGCTGCCGGTCTTTGACGCATCAAAGACTGCCCCGGAGAGAGAGCTGACATAACCGATAGCACCGGAGAAACCGAGCGCCAGAATGAAAAAGATACTGGCAAATGTGTGAAGGAGATTCTTCGCCATAAAATTCTGCTGATGAGGGGCTTCCTCAAAATCATGGGTTTCCAGTATTTTCCAGACTGGAAGAAAGAGAGTATTGCTTATGGATATTCCCATAATACAGGCCATCAGACCGATAGAGCCGTTATAGATGATTGTGAGAATGAATATAAGACTGTCCAACTCCCTACCGGCCAGCATAACAGCAATCAGATTGTTGGCTATGGGCCAGGCAATAAATCCGGCAGCATTTACAATTATAAGAATTTTCGGGACCTGCCCAATGGCATGGATGATGGAATGACGAGACTCTTCATCGACAATATTCTCTGGCTGGTATAAATATTTAAGGGGCTTGAGATTCCGCCCCATAACCAGGACGGAGACTGCAAGCAGAGTAAAAACCCCTGCCCAGAAGATATATGGTTTATTGGAAAAGTAAGAGAGGTCACGCAGGACATAGATCCCGTGATAAACCCACCCGGCTCCTCCCATTGCTCCTGAAAGCAGCAGAGTACCGCATATTATCTTAATACGTAAATACTTCATTTCCGAACCTACCTGATTTGAATCCTAATGAATAAGAAATCAAATTGTCCAATAATTTGTCCGGAAAGATTATTATTTAAGTAATATGTTTATACGGGTGCTACAGTTTTCCCGTAGACTTCGTTGAGAACCTGAGCCAGTCCGGCATAAATGGCAGACAGACCGCAGAAAATACCCTCAAAGCCAGTGAGATGTTTGATAAATGTATTTCCTGTGATATCTCCCAGGGCCAGCATAAAGAAAAGAAGAGTCAGAGATCCGAAAACAACCTGAAGAGATCTGCTCAGCTTGAGTGTTCCCAGAAAAAGGACTCCGGTGAAGATACCCCACATAATCAGGTAGGCAGCCATAGCAGAATTGGAGGGCGCTTCCATCAGTCCGGTTTCAGGCATGACCTTGATTGTTACAAGGGATAGCCAGAAGAATCCATAGGATGTGAAGGCTGTTGTTCCAAAGGTATTTCCCTTTTTCCATTCCATAATTCCTGCGATTACCTGAGCCAGTCCGCCATAGAAAATTCCCATAGCCAGGATCATTGAACCCAGTCCGAAAAATCCGGCATTGTGGAGATTCAGCAGAACTGTGGTCATCCCGAAACCCATGAGTCCCAGAGGAGCCGGGTTGGCGCTCAGATCTTTTCTTGTTGCAATAAGATGCAGATTATCTGTGTTGAGTGAAGATTTATTCATATTATTCCTGTTGGAGATTATTTATCAGAGACACAGAGTGCACCTGCTGTTCAGAGTCAGGAAATAATATACAAGAATCAATTTGAGAGAAAGTACCTGCCCCCTCTTTTTAATTTTTTTTAAGATCGAGAGATGTGATATATGGTGGAATCCTCTTCGGGGATCCTTATAATCAAAGAAAGGAGATCAAAATGAAACATAAGTCCTTTCTTTTATTAGTAATTCTTTGTTTTATAGGCGGCACTCTTTTTGCAGCCGGAGCTCAGGAAGAAGCAGCTCCCCAGCTGGAAATGAGCAAGGGTCCTGTTCTTGTGGCATCCAAAATTGATACCGAAGGTGCCCTTCTGGGTAATCTAATCAAACTCGTTCTTGAAGAAAATGGATTTGAGGTTGTAGATAAAATTTCTTTCGGACCTACCGATGTTGTCCGTAGAGCCATTATAAGCGGTGAAATTGATATCTATCCCGACTATACGGGTAACGGAGCCTTTTTCTTCAACCAGGCTGATTCCGACATATGGAAAGACAGAGAAAAAGGATATAAAGAAGTCGCAAAACTGGATTTCGAAGCTAACAAAATTGTATGGCTGACTCCGGCTCCCGCCAACAACACCTGGGCTATATGTGTCAGGAAAGATCTGGCAGATGCGGAAGGCCTGAAAACACTTGAAGACCTCGCAGACTATGTAAACAGAGGTGGAGAACTCAAACTGGCAGGTTCCGAGGAGTTTGCTTCCAGACCCGATTCACTCCCCGCATTCGAAGCAGCCTATGGATTCAAACTGGAGAAGAGTCAGCTCCTTATTCTATCCGGGGGAAATACTTCACAGACAGAACAGGCAGCCGCAAGAAAGACTGAAGGCGTTAATGCCGCCATGGCCTATGGAACCGACGGACAGCTCTCGGCATTGGGACTGGTGGTTCTGGAAGATTCCATGAATGTTCAGCCCGTATACGAACCGGCTCCTCTTGTTCGCTCTGAGGTTTTCATGAAATACCCTGAAATTGAATCCCTGCTGAAACCCGTATTTGAATCACTCAGCCTTGAAACACTTCAGACTCTCAACTCCTCTATTGCCGTTGAGGGGAAGAATACAGCAGATGTGGCTGCAGAATACCTGAAAGAAAAAGGATTTATTAAGTAGAAATCCATGAAGTTTTTCTTCAAACCTGAATCAGGAAAAGCCGCTTATCCCGGTATTTTCACCGGGATTGCGGCTTTATTTATGAATTTTATCATTCTCAAGGAAAACAGAGTTGTCGAGGGAACAGGGTATTCTCTATTCAGCAGTACTCCTTTCTGGCTCCCCGTTGCAATTCTGCTTCTCATTGCCGCCGTTCTCCTGAACAGCTTCCTTAAGCTCTCTCCAGGAAAGCAGATAATCAATTATATTGCGGGCTGTCTGATTCTCTCTCTGACATTGACGGCACTGGTGCTCAGTGCTTTCGTGCTGGCAATTGACCAATATGCATATGGCCGTATCAGTATGTCAGGAGGAGCCTGGATGCTTTTCCTTTCATCCTATCTGCTGATGAACAGTGGAAAAAGGGAGAATATACCCTCATTATTAAAGCTCCTTCCCTGGTTAATCATAACTGCTTTTGCACTCAGCGGAACAATGAAAGACCTGGGAATCTTTAAAGAATTCGGCAATGAGAAAAAACGCTTTTATGAAGAACTGGGCAGACACCTTTATCTATCCCTTCGATCAGTCTTTCAGGCTCTGATAATCGGCATCCCCCTGGGGATTCTTGCATGGAAAAGAGAAAAGTCCCGGGCTTCAGTTTTTGCTATTATTAATTCGCTCCAGACGATTCCATCCCTTGCCCTGTTTGGAATTCTTATTCCTCCTCTGGCCTGGCTCTCATTCCGTTTCCCCGAACTTAGAGAGCTTGGTTTCAAGGGAGTCGGTCAGACTCCGGCAATAATAGCCCTCACTCTATATGCTCTGCTGCCGGTTACAAGAAATACGTTCACAAGCCTGAGTATTATTGAAAACAGACTGCTTGATGCCGGGCGTGGTATGGGTATGACCACCTCCCAGCTTTTCTGGAAGGTGGAACTTCCCATCGGTCTTCCCATCATCCTGGGAGGAGTGAGAATCGCTCTTGTACAGACTACAGGAAATACAACTGTAGCCGCTCTTATCGGAGCAGGAGGCCTTGGTTTTTTCGTATTTCGCGGGCTTGAGCAGGCTGCCCCTGATCTGATTCTAATGGGGGTTATCCCGATTATTCTCCTGGTAATCCTACTTGATAAGGTAGTAGGTCTTCTTATAAAACTGCTGACACCCAAAGGACTGGAGCTTCTATATGATTCAATGTGACAATATAAGCAAATGGTATGGTGAACAGAAAGCTCTAGACTCCCTCACCATGACAATTCCCGAAGGAGAAACCAGTATTCTTCTCGGTCCATCGGGATGCGGAAAATCAACAACCCTCCGCCTGATTAACAAGCTGATTATTCCTGAAGAGGGAAATATCTCAATCGACGGCAAAAATATCAGGGATATCAGATCTGTGGATCTGAGACGAAGCATGGGTTATGTTATCCAGAGTATAGCCCTACTGCCCCACATGACTGTGGAAGAGAATATATCCCTGGTTCCAACCCTGCTCAAATGGGATGAAAAGCGGAAAGAGTCTAGATGTCTAGAACTTCTGGATATGATTGGACTGAATGCAGAGCTGTATAGAAAGAAATACCCCTCACAGCTATCCGGAGGAGAAGCACAGAGGATCGCCGTAGCCCGTGCACTTGCCGCAGACCCGCCCTTCCTTTTGATGGATGAACCCTTCGGTGCTGTGGATCCCCTCAACAGAGAGTCTCTGCAGAACGAGTTTATTGAGATTCAGAGAAAACTCAAAAAGACTGTAGTCTTTGTCACACACGACCTTGAAGAAGCGGTGCGTCTGGGGGATAAAATATTTGTATTGAAAGAGGGCGTACTACAGCAGAACGGCAGCCCTGCAGAAATTCTGGGACAGCCCTCTAATGACTTTGTACGGGATTTTGTAGGACCGGATAGAAGCTTGAAGCTACTCAATTACTATCTTGCGGGAAACTTTATGCAGCCCATTCCAATCGAATCTGCTGGCGCCTGGCAAAATGCTCCCGTTCTTGATACCGGGGACAACCTGAAAACTGCACTCTCCATTATGCTGGAAATGAGTATCGATAATATTTTTGTAGAAAATAGAAAAAATGGTGAAAAAGGGATACTGGCAAGACAAACCATTGAAGAACTAAGCAATCTCCATCGAAAATCGGGAGAAAAAAGTGAGTAGAAAATGGCTGAAAACGGCAGGATATCTTCTCCTGGCTATGTTCTTTCTCTCATTCATCCTCATTCCTGATTTTGCAGAGGCCCTGCTGAATGTACTGTTTCCATCAGAAATTGACCGTCTTTACTCAAGAGCACCCCTTTCAGAGCTGCTTCTGGAACATTTCCTGGTTGTACTGATATCCGAATCCCTTGCTGTTGTTCTTGGATGTACTCTTGGTATTTTTGTGACCAGGCGGGGAGGAAAAGATTACCTCCCCATGGTTCAGTCTCTTGCATCCATGGCGCAGACCTTCCCGCCCACAGCGGTTCTGGCATTGGCAATCCCTCTGGCGGGTTTCGGATTCAAACCCGTAGTTCTGGCATTGTTTGTCTACAGCTGCTTTCCCATCATCAGCAATACTGTCAGCGGACTTAACTCTCTGTCCCGTGATCTTGTAGATGCTTCCCGGGGACTGGGTATGACAGAATGGCAGATTCTATTGAAAACAGAGCTTCCTCTGGCAGCTCCTGTAATAGTGGCAGGAGTAAGAACGAGCACAATCATCAACATCGGCACAGCCACCATAGGAGCCGTTGCAGGGGCCGGAGGCCTGGGAACCGTACTGATGGCCGGTCTGATACACGATAACGGGGCATATATTTTTACAGGAGCTCTCTGCGCCGCACTTCTTGCCTTCTTTACAGATAAAGCATTTGCTCTTCTGGACTCCCGTTTCCGAAGGCTTGACTAACCTCCTGCCGGTCAATATTACCGAAAAACCACAGTCTGGGGTTGTCTAATCTCTCTGTAAATAAGAATTTAAGTGCTTGGTACGACTCTTGCATAATTATTATTAGATCCATTGGTTTTGGACAAAATAAAAACCTGAGCTATAATAAAGCCTGGTAGGAATAGGAGATAAAAATGAAAATTTACAGATCACACGACGGTTTATTTCTAGGAGTCTGCAAGGGACTGGAAGAATCCCTTGGAATCCCTGCCAGATATTCAAGGCTGATATTTATTATTCTGGCAATTATTTTCAAAGCATGGATAATCCTGGCAATCTATCTGCTGGCGGCAATCCTTATGCCTATCCGCTCCGGAGAGGACTGGAAAATACAGGATAATTTTGAAACACTCAGCAGGGATGCCAGACGCTGGAGCCGGAAAGAATATGATGATATCCGTGAAATGCTCAGACGGAGCGAAAGCAGCTCGGCAGAGAGTGATATTAAGGATCCCGATGAAAAGGAGACTGAACCCGAGGCTGAACCGAAGACACCGCCCAGGGCATCACCCAAAAAAGCAAAAACGACTGCAAAAACTACTGCAAAAAGCTCTTCAAAGACAACTTCCAAATCTACAAAAAAAGTTGATAAGGATGAAAGCGGAGAGGCTTGAAGTCTTTATCAGTTGGTAAATAAATCAAAAAGATTTCCTAAAGCGCTGGTTTCCGCTTTATAAAGTTCTGTAAAGCGGCAGCGGCTGCAGGAGACTGTTGTAAACTTTTTATTCTGTACATCAAAAACCTTTGAGAATCCACCTCCTGTGGCGGCAAACTGATCTGTTTCATAACTTGTATTCCCGCACTTGGGGCAGCGCCAGTTATTCTGCATCTTTCTCCTCCTTTTAGATAGCTATGCTATAATATATCTGATTACACCATTCTTCGGGAGGTCTAATGCATATTCTGGAATTTTCACAATAATTCTGGCCATAACAACCTTTATCACCTATCTAAATGAAAGATTTCTGAAAATATCTCCTACAATTGCCGCTTTATTAATCTCTTTATTTTTCTCCATAATATTTTTACCGGGACATCAGATTATCCCCATCTTTGGAGAAGCCGTTCTATTTACATCAGTTCTGGGGAGCATTGAGGGGAGGCCTGGGATTTGCTCTTGCATTGTCGATTCCAATATCACACCAGCGACACATTATTGTTCTGGGAACCTATATTATTGTTATTTTTTCTATCATTGTTCAGGGACTGAGTATTGGGAAAGTTTCAGGTAAATATCTGGTAAAAAAACAAACCGTAAACAGTTGATCTCATAAATCCTTTATGAGCAATAGATTACCAATGGCGGCAGACTTAACGATCTAGTCAATCCATGATACAATACTTGACTCAACAATATTCAAGGAGCCTTGTATTGAAAGTAAAATACATCAACAATCCCGAGAACCTACCACAGGACACTCCTTCTTCAGCCATTGAAACGGCGGGAAAAGTTACGGGAACATATCAGTTCAGAACCAACAGCTACTATCAATCCCTGATTAATTGGGACGATCCTGATGATCCTATTGCCAGGTTGATAATGCCAGAGGCATCAGAGTTAAATGAATGGGGCCGTCTCGATCCTTCTGGAGAACACAACTACACAATCCTCCCGGGATTGGAGCATAAATATAACTCCACTGCCCTGATGCTGGTCAGCAATGTCTGCGGAGGAATCTGCCGATACTGCTTTAGAAAAAGAGTCTTTATGAAAGGGCAGGATGCGGTACTCCATGATATAGAGGGAGCTGTCAGCTACATCAGAGAACATAAGGAAATCACCAATGTCCTCCTCACAGGAGGAGACCCATTGATGCTGGGAACCAATAAACTGAGAGAATATCTTGAAGCACTGATAGATATTGATCATATAAAAATTATCCGGCTCGGTTCCAAGATGCCCGCATTTAACCCCTTTAGAATCATTGAGGATGATGGGCTCAGAGATCTTCTGAAGGAAGTAAACTCCAGGGGAAAACAGATCTATATCATGACTCACTTCAACCACGTAAAAGAGCTCAGCAGAGAAGCAAAAGAAGGTATCCGTCTCCTGAGAGAAACGGGTGCGGAACTTGCCAATCAGACTCCCATCATCAGAGGAGTAAACTGTACCCCGGAAGCTCTGGGGGATCTGTTCAGGGAACTCTCATTTCTTGGTGTTCCTCCCTACTATATTTTCCAGTGCCGTCCGGCTTCTGGAAATTCCGACTATGCAGTTCCTATTGAAGAAGGATATGGTATATTTGAAAAAGCCAGAGTACAGGTTTCAGGACTGGCAAAAAGAGCCCGCTTTGTAATGTCCCATATGACAGGAAAAATTGAAGTTGTCGGTATGGATCAGGAAAAAATCTATATGAAATTTCATCGTGCAGCCAATGATGCGGACAGTGGAACCTTTATGGTCCTGAAACGAAATCCAAAAGCATTCTGGCTGGATGATTACGATGAGATTCATGTAAAAAACCCTCTGGACAGTATCTACCATTCCTATGGTCCGGAATAAAAATAGATTTGAAATACACCGCCTGAGGAGAGTCGGAATTGGAGAAAATACAATACGGCTGCACCCTCTGCGGTGAATGCTGCAGCGGCAGTATGCGGATTTTATTAAACAGTCACGACATATTTAAAATGGGCCGTTTCCTCGGCCTGGAAAACGGGGATGATGAGTTTGAATTCACCCTTCCCCATCCCAGCTGCCCCGGCAAAGATCAGGAGGAATCTGAATGACCCCTCTCCTGTCGGAAATTCTGAATCTTCAGATCGGGAATTTCATATCTCTTTCTGGTGGTGGAGGAAAAACAAGCATTCTCTATACCCTTGCCCGGGAAAATTATTTATCCGGAGGTCTCTATACTACAACTACAAAAATGTTTAACCCCCGCCTTGATAATCATCCCTTTCAGGAGATTCATCTTGATTGGCCTTCCGCGGATCCTCCACCATTCATTCCCGGCAGCTGTTTCGTTGCCGGAGAGATTATTAAATCTGCAACTCCCGGTGTAAAGGATAAGGTCCGCGGCTTGTCGAACAAGCTGTTGGAGAGCTGGAATTCAATGGGCAGCTGGCCTATCCTGATAATCGAAGCAGACGGAGCTGCCGGAAGGCCGATAAAGTTTCCCTCAAAAAAGGAACCTGTCATCCCTGCAGAAGTGAATCATGCAGTAGGTTGTATAGGCCTTGAGGCTCTGGGCGCAAAAGTAACAGAATCAATGGTACATCGCCCAGACTTGTTCAAAAATCATCTGCCCCTGGACCGCGGTTCACAAATCAGTCCGGGAACACTGGCTGCTCTGATCAACCGGAAAAACGGACTGTTTAAGAATTGTCCAGAGAAGCACAGTGTAAAAAAAACTGTTATTCTGAATAAAATTGATCTGCTGAATCCTGAATTTGAGATTCATGATTTAATAGCTTATTTGACCAGAGAGTGTCCTTCTGTCCGGATTATCGGAACCTGCCTGAAAACAGGGCAGACAGTTTTCCAGGACTGAGACTTATCTATTACAAGGAGATTTCCATGTCCCTTTTTGCCAAAGCTGCTGAACTTGAAAAAAAGAATAAAGCATTTGCCTTAATTACAATTACCGCTTCAAAAGGTTCGGCACCGCGGAGTTCCGGCCGAATGATTCTTCTACCGGATGGTAAGGGAATCGGGACAGTAGGCGGCGGGCCTGCTGAGAGACTTGTGACAAAAGAAGGATTGAAATGTCTGGAGGACGGTGTCTCCCGTTCCGTCTCCTATCGTCTGGACAAAGGAAACTCAGCTGAAAGCATAGATATGGTCTGCGGCGGCAGTATGGATTTCTTTATCGAAGTCTTTATACCAAAGCCAAGCCTCTTTCTGGCAGGAGGCGGACATGTAAACCTTGCTCTTGCAGCATTGGCAGAAAAACTGGGATACCCCTATATTGTGGCTGACAGCCGTCCTGACTTTGCCAGCGAAGAACGTTTCCCCCTGGCTCTGGACAGAATCTGTGAAGCCGATTCGGCCGCCCTCTTCGACAGGGCGATTGAAAAAAAACTGATAAGCAAAAATACAGCTCTGGTCATCGCAACCCATAATCATGATGACACAGCCCTGACCGCCGCCCTCAAAACCGAGAGCAGATATATTGGAATGCTGGGAAGTAAAAGAAAAGTAACCCTCTTTATGAAAAAGATGAAGGACCAGGGCTTTGATGAGAATTCTCTGAACAGAGTTCAGTCCCCCATAGGTCTGGACCTCGGAGCAGAGACTCCCGAAGAGATTGCCGTAAGTATTCTGGCAGAAATAATGATGAAACAGAATGGAACCAGCGGCAGCAGCATGAGCCTGAAAAACAGCTCGAAGAGAGTAGAGGCCCCTCTTATCATTGTCCGGGGAGCAGGAGACATCGCCAGCGGTGTAATCTGCCGCCTACAGAAGAGCGGTTTCAGGGTGGCTGCCCTTGAAACTGAAAATCCCACGGTGATCCGCAGAACCATAGCCTTCGCCGATGTCCTAAGAACCGGCAATGCCTCAGTGGAAGGACTCGAAGCCGTCAGAACCGAAACAGAATCTGAATTTTTTGATGCCATAAACGAAGGGAAGATTCCTGTTATTCCCGACCCGAAGGGTCAGTGGATAAAAAGACTGACCCCTTTCTGTGTTGTGGATGCCATCCTTGCCAAGAAAAACCTGGGAACTTCAAAGACCATGGCTCCCACTGTGATCGGACTGGGCCCCGGATTCACTGCAGGAGAAGATGTTCATGCAGTGATTGAAACCAACAGAGGTCATAGTCTGGGACAGATGATCTTAAAAGGTCCTGCCCTCAAAGACACGGGCATCCCAGGTACCATTGCAGGATACAATGCCGAGAGGGTTCTCCATGCTCCTGTGGCAGGAAAGATCAAGGTACTGAAGGATATTGAGAGCATAGTAAAAAAAGGGGAAATTATTGCCATCATAGGCAGCACTGAAGTTCTTTCTCCTCTGGATGGAGTTGTGAGGGGCATGATTGCTCCGGAGACCCCTGTAACAAAGGGACTCAAGATTGGAGATGTAGACCCCAGAGGGGAAGCCTCCTACTGTCATATTGTCTCTGATAAAGCCAGGGCCGTAGGGGGAGGAGTTCTTGAAGCAATCCTCTTTCTGAACCCGGGACTACTGAGGAATTAAGAGAAATGATATATCTGGACAATGCTGCCACCAGCTGGCCAAAGGCACCGGGGACTGCAGAAGTATTAAGTAATGCGATCCTTTCTCCCCTGGGAAATCCGGGCCGGACCTCCCACAGTGCGGGGATATCGGCAGATAGAATAATCTTTGAACTCAGGGAATCTCTGGCTCATCTCTTCGGTATTGGTGACAGCAGCCTTGTAGCCCTGACCCCGGGCTGTACTTCTGCCCTAAACACCATTCTCTCGGGTTTTCTTAAAAAAGGACAGAAGGTTCTATGCAGTTCCATGGAGCATAACTCTGTAATGAGACCCCTGATGCAGCTGCAGCAGGAGAGACAGCTGCAGATAAACCGTATACCATCAGAGCCGGAAAGCGGATATCCCGATCTGAAAGCCTTTGAAAAGTTATTGGACGAGAAACCTGATCTCCTTGTACTGACAGCTGCATCCAATGTAAACGGCATTATCTTCCCTCTGGAACAGATGTGCCTGACTGCCCGGAAAAAAGGCATTCCCCTATGTGTGGATGCCGCCCAGGCAGCAGGAGAGATTCCCCTTTACCCCGAAAACTGGGGTATTGATTTTCTATGTTTTGCCGGTCATAAGGGACTCCTGGGTCCCGCAGGCTGCGGTGGATTTTATATCAGAGATCCCGAAAGGGTCAGGCCACTGATTCTGGGTGGAACAGGAAGCCGCTCACGTGAAGAGATTCAGCCCGAGATTATGCCCGACCGGTTTGAAAGCGGTACAGCCAATATTCCCGGCTTTGCCGGACTTCTTCACAGTCTGAATTTCCTTCAGAGTTCAAAGACTTTATACAGAGCTGCCGAGGAGCGCTGCGGCCGCCTCTGCCGCCGCCTGCATGAACTGGAAGGATACAGAATCATCGGCAGGTCAAAAGATAGAGACTACACAAGAGTCTTCTCCATACTTCCTGAAAAAGGAAATCTCACAGAACTGACAGCATTCCTCAACAGTAAAGACATTGCGGTACGTTCAGGCCTCCACTGCGCTCCCTCAGCCCATAGAGTACTGGGGAGTTTTGAGAGTGGTGGAACCCTGAGACTCTCACCAGGTCTTTTTACTACAAATAGAGAAATTGAACTGCTTATAGAAAGCCTCAAGGAGTACAGATGGCTAACCCTGAAAAACTGACTACATATTCCCGATTTTCCGGCTGCGGTGCCAAACTGGGGCCCGAGCTGCTGGATAAAGCCCTATGCGGACTCTCCCAACCCGAAAGACCGGAGGTTCTTGCCGACTTTACCGGCAGTGAAGATGCCGGGGTTTACAGAATCAGTGATGATATGGCTCTGGTTCAGACCGTTGACTTCTTTCCACCCATCGTGGATGATCCGGCACTCTTCGGTGCCATAGCAGCAGCCAATTCCCTCTCGGATATTTATGCCATGGGAGGGCGGCCTGTGAGTGCAGTAAATGTGCTCTGCTACCCAGAAGACGACCTTCCAATAGAGTATCTTAGAAAAATCATGGAGGGAGCTCTGGAAGCTCTGACAGAGGCGGATACTGCTCTGCTTGGCGGGCACAGCGTGAATGACAAAGAACTGAAGTTCGGTTTTTCAGTAAACGGGATAATTCACCCCGACAGAATTATCCGCAACAACAGCCCTGCTCCGGGAGATGTCCTTATCCTGACAAAGGCCCTGGGAACCGGAACAATCAATACAGCCCTCAGGGCGGAGATAGCCGCTGATGAAGCCGTTATGGCGGCAGGGTTAAGCATGAGAGCTCTTAATAAAGCTCCCGCACTGCTCCTCCATAAATACGCAGCAAATGCCTGCACCGACATCACAGGCTTCGGACTGGCCGGTCATGGAGCAGAGATGGCTATGGACAGCGGAACAGATCTGATTTTCGACATTGAAAGGCTGCCTCTCCTGCCTGACGTCATGGAGTATATATCCATGGGACTGGTTCCCGCCGGAAGCTACAACAACAGAAAGTTCCGCCTGTCCAGGATTAAAAATCCGGAAACTGTAACGCCGGAAATTCTTGATCTGATTTTTGATCCTCAGACATCCGGAGGCCTGCTGATCTCCCTGCCGAAGGAAAATGCCCGGGCATTTATGGAAGAGCTTCAACAGCCGGCAGCGGCAGTTATCGGATCTGTTGTAAAAGGGGACGGAAGGATTATACTGAATGCATGAGATCCTCTTTACTTTTCAGAATACCCATCAGGCACTGAAGGCAGAAAAGTATCTTAAGAAATTGAATCACAGGGTCAAACTGATCCCTACTCCTTTTGAGATATTCTCCGAATGCGGTTTCTCTCTCCTTGTCTATCTGACAGAAGAGGCCCATGAAGAAGTCAGTAAAGATGAGAAGGTCAATCATGTTGACTGCTATGTACCCCTTAAAGAAGGTGAGAGAAATATCGGATATGAAAAAATTTGAAATTGATGCAAGGGAGCTGGATTGCCCTAAGCCCCTACTAAGAACAAAAAAAGCCCTCAGCGAAGAGAGCTTTGAGACCCTCGTTGTAATGGTAGCCAATGTCCCGGCTCGTGAAAATGTATGCCGCTTTCTGAGTCATTCCGGATACTCTCCCCAATGGCAGGAGCAGAACGGCGACTTTATTATCACTGTAAACAGAGACGGAAAACAAACTGTAAACACTGAAAAATCAGAGATCGCTCCCGCATTCAGCCGAGAAAGCAGGGGTGGAAAAACAGTTCTTATAACTGATACCCGGATCGGATCTGAAGAAGATGAACTCGGCAGGCTCCTGATGAAGGGTTATATCTACACCCTGACCCAGCTGGACGAACTTCCTTCCTCACTGATCTTCATGAACAGCGGAGTAAAACTCTGTCTGAAGGATTCAGCGAATATTGATGATCTCATACTCCTGGAGAAGAAATCAGTGGAAATTCTGGTCTGCGGTACTTGTCTGGAATTTTTGGATGTCCGGGAACAGCTGGCAGTGGGTACTATCTCAAATATGTATGAGATCACATCAAAACTTCATGATCCCCAGGGGCTGATCAGCCTTACCTGATTATGAAAATACTCCATACATCAGACTGGCATCTGGGAAAAAAGCTGAATAACTGGTCCCGTCTTGAAGAACAGAAAGAGATCCTTTCTGAAATTCTTGAAGTCTGCAGAAAAGAGGATCCCGAACTGATTCTTCTCTCCGGAGACCTTTATGACAGCTGGAATCCTCCTCATGAAGCCATTGAGCTCCTCTATAGAACCCTCTCCAGGATGAGTGACGGCGGCCGTCGTATCATACTCGCACTGGCGGGGAATCACGATGCTCCGGAACATATTGAGGCCCCCGACGCCCTTGCCAGAGAGAGTGGAATATTCTTCATCGGCTACCCCGGCAGTCAGCCGGCGGATATGGAATTGGAATCGGGAGTAAAGATTCTGTTTCCTGAAGCCGGAATGGTTTTAATAAAGGGTCTTTCCAGCCCACTGAGAGTGATATGTACTCCCTATGCCAGCGAAACCAGAATGCGTCAGTATCTGGATATCGAGAACAGGGAGGAGGCTCTCCGCAATATCCTGACTGAGCGCTGGAAAAGCCTGGGAGAGAAATACTTTGACAAAAAAGGGATTAACCTCATGGCCGCCCATCTCTTTATGGGCAACCGATCTGAACTTCTGTCAGAAGAAGAACCGGAAGGAGAAAAATCCATTCTCCATCCGGGAGGCCTGGAACAGATCTTTTGTGATGCCCTCCCTTCTGACTGCCAATATATGGCCCTGGGGCATTTGCACCGGGGATTTCCTGTAAGTACTGAACCCGTGCCCGCAGTCTACTCCGGAAGCCCCGGAGCCTATAGCCTGTCGGAAAACCATAAAGACAAATCTGTGGTTCTTATTGATCTGGAGCCCGGAAAAAAAGCCCGCTACAACTTCATAAAACTGAAGAGCCCCTGGCCTCTGTACAGAGAGACATTTGAAGATTGTGACGAAGCCGTTTCCTGGCTGTCTGATCATCCCGGGGGATATGTGGAAATCACAATGAGAACCGAAGCTTATCTTACGGGAAGTGAGAAACAGAAGATACTGAAGAGTCATCCGAGAATTCTTTCCATTATCCCCGAACTGCTCCATCCTGAAGAGAGCAGCCTGGAAGAACAGAAAAGCTTTGCCGGCAAAACAGTACAGGAGATCTTTGGAGATTATTACCGCCACAGCAGACAGAACAGTGATCCCTCAGATCAGATGTTGAACCTTCTGGAAGAAATCATCAGCAGGGGGAATGCATGATCCCCCGAAAACTGACTATAGAGGGAGTCTACTCCTACAAAAAAAGGCAGATCATCGATTTCACCACCCTCAGCGAGGCAGGGATTTTCGGAGTCTTCGGAAATGTGGGGAGTGGAAAATCAGCCGTTCTGGAAGCCATGACCTATGCCCTTTACGGACAGATAGAAAGACTGAATGACAAGGAGCAGCGAGGCTACAATATCATGAACCTCCAGTCTTCCGCTCTCTATATTGATTTTGAGTTCTCCCAGGAAAGTGTGGACTATCGTTTTGCCGTAACAGCTAAAAGACATAAAAAGGATTTTAATAAGATCCTCAGTCCCGAGCGGACTGGTTACAGGAAAGAGGGAGAGGACTGGGTTCCCCTCCCGGATGAGGGAGTCAGAGGGGGCATTACCGCAGAGAGTATCATCGGTCTTAATTATGAACACTTTCGGAAGACCGTTATCATCCCTCAGGGAAAATTCCAGGAGTTCATTCAGCTGCCGCCTTCACAGCGTACAGGAATGATAGAAACTCTTTTCGGACTGCAGCGCTTTAATCTCTCGGCAGACTGCAACTTCCTTCTGGCCCGCAGCAGAGAAGAGTGCTCCTTTCTGGAAGGGAGACTGGATGATCTTCAGGAACTGAAAAAAGAGGACCTTGAATTTCTGGAGCAGGCTGCCCGTAAAAGAGAAGAAGAACTTCGTACAAAGGATATTCAGAAAAAAGAGCTGAGTGCACAGCTCACTGCTCTGTCAGAATACAGGAAAGGCAAAGCTGCTCTGGAAGAGACCCTTCAGACTCTGGGTAAACTGGAGTTGAAAAAAGAAGGAATCCTCAAAGAAGAAGAGCTCTTAAAACAAAGCCGAATGCTGGAAGAACTTTTCAACCCCCTGCTCCTGAGGGAGAAAAAATCTACTGATGAGCTGACTGGGCTGAAAGAAGAATCCCGTATGCTGATCAAAAACAGTGAGCGTGTTGAAGAGAAGCTGAAAGGCGGCGAAGAGTACTGGCAGCGCCTGAAAAAAGATCAGGAAGATTACTCCAGACTCCGTAGTATCCTCGATTCTCTCAAGGCTCTGGAAGAGCTGAAAGAGATAAACAAAGGGGCAGAGCAGGATAATATTCAGAACAGTATTATCTCAAAAGATCTGACTGTCCTCAGATCACAGATAAGAAAGCATAAAGAGAGCAGAGAAAGCTCTGATTCTTCCATCATGAATCTGGAAAAGATTGTGGAACAGGGCGATGATCTTTCAGCCGTTGAAAACTGGTACAGACATCAGGATGTATTTGCTGAAAAGAGGCAGGACCTGAGCTCGAAAATCAGCAGCCTGATAAAGGATGAGAAAAAGGGATATCTTGAGCTTGCTGAATTTTTTCCTTCTGAGGATCTGAATAGATTTGATTCAGCTGAATCCCTGGAGAAACATCTTCTGAAGAGAATTCAGAGAAGAGAAGATGAACTGAAACAGAAAGAAGAACAACAGAAACAGAAAGAGCTGGACTCGACCCGTCTCCAACTGCTCAATGAAATGACCGAGGAGCTGGAGGAGGGAAAACCATGCCCTCTCTGCGGCTCTGAACATCATCCTCAAGCCCATGGAATATCAACTGATAATGGCATTTCAGCAGAACAGGAAGCCCTGAATAAAGACAGGCCGATCCTTCTGAAACAGAAGGAAGGGATTCTGGGAATAATGCCTCGTCTCAAATATCTGGAACAGGAGCGGTCAAAGTCTGAAGATCTTCTGAGTGAATTGAAGTCTTCAGAAAAAGATCATATGGATACATTCATCTGGTCCTTTCTGAAGGCCGGTGACAGAGCAAAATTCGACAGCCTTAAAATAGAACTGAATCGACACAGATCAGAACTGAAAGAGCTGAGGCAGAAAAACTCGGCTTTGGAAGTGGAGTTCCGAAAACTCGACAATAAGATAAGAGAGAAAGAGGGTGAACAGATACGACTGGAAACCAGATCGGAACATCGGGGTACACAGAAGAAGAATCTGGAAGAACTCATCATTGATCAGCACAAAGAGACGACACCAGATGCCGAAGAGTACTCCTCCCTCAGGAAAAGACTCGAAGATCTGGACAGAGACTACTTCAGAATAAAATCTGTAAGGGAAAGTGATGAGAATAGACTTCAGGACCTGAAAAACAGAATGCAGAGTAATGGTCATCTAATTCAGAAATCCTCGGATGAACTGGAACTGCTGCGGAATGAGATTCAGAAAAAACTGCAGGATCAGGGACTCTCCGGCAGAGAAGAATTGAACAGTTTTCTCCGCGGAACAGAAAACCTGAAGACTGGACAGGAAAGAATCGACAATTTTCACAAAAACAGAAATATCCTTCTGGAGCAGAAGAAAACTCTCAGCGCATCTGTCAGGAGCATGGAGAAAAATCCGGCCCTCAAGGGTGCCGCTCAGGCCGATCCCCGGCATCTGCAGCAGGAGCTTAACAGGCTTGATGAGGAGTTGCAGAGCCTACTGACAGGTTCGGGAGCCCTGGGAGAGCAGATAGAAGATCTTAAAGCAAAATTGAAGCAGAAAGATTCCCTCTCTTCTGAGCTTGATAAACAGAAAATCCGGGAAGAAAACCTGAAAGAACTCTCCTCTCTCTTCAAAGGGGGAAAGTTTGTCCAGTATATTGCCGCTGTTTATATGCAGGAGATGTGTCAGCTTGCCAACAGGCGGTTCTCCCCTATTACTGGCCGCAGCCTGGAACTGGTCTTTCAGGACAATCAGATCATGGTCCGGGACTTTCTCAATGAAGGAAGATTGCGCCATATAAAAACCCTCTCGGGTGGGCAGTCTTTTCAGGCAGCACTCTGTCTTGCCCTCGCCCTGGCGGAACAGACCGGAAGAGGAAAGGGAAGCTTTTTCTTTCTGGATGAAGGGTTTGGATCTTTGGACAAGGCCTCTTTGGAAACGGTTATGACCACTCTCCGTGAGCTGAGCCGTAAGGGCAGAATCATCGGACTCATTTCTCATGTCGAAGAGATGCAGCAGGACCTTGATGTCTGGATAAAGATAAAACGAGACCCGGAAGAGGGCAGTAAAGTTCAATGCAGTTGGAAATAATCCACTGCTATGGAGAGCTAGAATGAAAAATATCATGTTTCTGGGCGACAGCCTTACCGCAGGGAATTTAGGAGCATCCTATCTTAAACTCCTTGAAAAAGAGGAGAGCCTCAAAGGTCATAAACTTATCAATGCAGGAGAAGATGGATTCACCATGGCAGGTCTCCAGCTTAAGCTGGAGAAATACCTTGAAGAGAACAATACGCCCGACACCCTAGTACTGGAGGGAGGTGCAAATGATCTTCTCCTTCCCCATATGCAGAAAGCGGGAACTGCCTGGAATCCCTTTATCCGGAAACTCAGCCGTCATGGTTCTATACCTGCCTCATCTTCTCTGGAGTTCCGAGCACATTGCAGCGCTGTTCTTTCCACCGCTCTTGATGGAGGAATAGCTCAGGTCTTTGTCTGTACAATTACCTGTCTGGGAGAGGATCTGAGTTCTGAACTGAATAGACAGAGAGAGGAATATAACAGGATTCTCCGGGATCTCTGCCTGGAATACACAAATATCTTTTTCAGCTGTATCTGTCTTGATGCCTCTGCTGAGATAGAACCCATCCTTTCAGAAAGTTCTGCTGGCTGGCTGTTCAGATCTCCTGAAGATCTGCAGAGTGATGCACTGACAATCATGGAGAGAGGGGAAGAGATACTGTGCAGGGAACGGGGTCTCCTTCTGACAATTGATGGTGCCCATCTGAATCAGAGAGGTGCCGAAATCCTCTCCATGTTTTTTCTGAAGTCATTCAGAAAGTATTCAGTTCTCCTCTGATATCTGCTCCCAGTATCTGGCTGAAATAAATAGAAAATCCGATAAACGGTTCAGATAGATCTGACCGGGAATAAGATGAGTCATAACAGAGACCCTGATCTCTTTTACAACTCTCCTCTCACAACGGCGGCAGACTGTCCGGGCAACATCAATCCAGGCTGAAAAAAGAGTCTTACCCGGATGAATCAGTTCTCTGGAAATTGCTGTCAGCTCCATCAGTTCTTTCTGATAGAATTCCAATTTCTCAGTATCCTTCTCTGTGAGAGGATTGAGTTTTAACCTGCTCCTGTTATCGGGGTTTGCAGCCATTCCTCCAAGAATAATCAACTTTCCCTGTATATCATCCATGGCTTCAAGCCAGCGTACTGTACGGGGATCATCCGCCGAAAGAGGACCGAAACGCTTCAATCCAGCTATGGCAACCCCCATTGAACTGGACAGCTCATCCAGGTCTCCCAGCAGGAAAAACAGAGGATCATCCTTTCTTCGTCTCTCTCCATTAAACAGGGTAGACTCACCGTGATCCCCTCCCCGGGTAGTAATCTGGCTGAATTCATATTTAATTTTCTTCTTCATAAAGAAAGTATTATTTCTTAAAACATCTTTTGCAAGATCATAAGAAGGGGTATAGATAATTCAAATAGTTATTATTCGATTAAAAAAAATTCTATAATGGTATTTTTTCATAGTCGTGTTAAGATTATTAAAAAATATGTCGAGCGGTAAATGATATGAGCCAGTCTTTAGTTGAGTACGCCATCAGTGAGTCCAAGACCCTGACAGTAAAAACAACTTCATACCTCTCCCGTGAACGGAACTATATTGACCGTGTGCTTAAGCAGTATCTTAAGGAAATAGAAAAACCATTCCTTGTAAATCAGGTGGCATACTGCCTTCATGAACTGGCGGGAAATGCAAATAGAGCCAATGCTAAACGGGTCTATTTTGACGAGAAAGGTCTGGATATCCATTGTCCACAGGACTATCAGGCTGGTCTCTCTACCTTCAGAGCCGAAACCTTCAGTCAGATCAGTGAGTTTCATGCGAAACAGAAGGCTGCAGGCCTGTATATAAAAATTGACTTTCAGCTTCAGGGAGAGACTCTGAGAATCAGAGTCAGAAACAATACAACCCTCACGGATGAAGAGAAAGATCGTATCCACCAGAAATTCGAAACCATGAAAAATTTCAGCTCCATCCCCGAGGCATACAGTGTTCTGGAAGATTACAGCGAAGGTGCTGGTCTCGGTCTGGTCATGATAATGCAGCTTCTGGACAATCTGGGTTTCGGTTCCGAAGCACTCAATGTAGATACAAACGGAAAAGAGACCATCGCGACACTCTTCCTCAATGCGGGAGATGACGAAGACACAGCCTGAACAGCTGGTCATCAGTTCATCTGCCCCTGGCAAATTACTCATCAATTTATGACACAACAGCTCCTGATAGATGTTACAATAGAGGGCGAAATACCTAAATCCAACACATTAACTGACGGGAGAATCCAATGTCCCTTATCGATAATTACAGTTCCATCAATATTTCTGATCTCAGGAAAGAGGCCGAGGAACGGCTCCAGTGGTGTTATGCCCATAGTCATATAAGCATAGAGGCTCTGGAACAACGCCTGGAAGAGCTCCATAAGACAGATGACAAAATGAAGATCATTGAACTGGTGCAGGACCTGCCCGCCCCTTCTCCAAAAAAGGAAGAAGCATCTGCCGACAATGCCTGGTATCACAGCGGTACAGGCAAAAAAGCTGAGAGTTATTTCTCCCTTCTAGGCAGCAACAGCCGAAAGGGAGTCTGGGATGTACCCTCCGAAATGGATGTTAGCGCCATACTGGGAAGCCAGGTACTGGATTTCAGGGAAGCCCGATTCCCCAGGAAAACAGTGAGAATTAAAGCATTCACCTTTATGGGCAGCATCGAAATGAAACTGCCAAGGGGTGTTCAGATCAGTACCAGCGGAATACCTATTCTAGGTTCCATTGAAAATAAGGTCGAGTCTGATGCATCGGGTCCGAGGATCGAAGTGGAAGGATTTACAGTTATGGGAAGCATCACAGCTTTCTGCCCGAAAGAAAAAAAGAGAAGAAGAAATCGGTGACCCTCATACTTTAAGACCCGGAAGCTATAAAATGCTTCATAAGCAAATGCTTCATAAGAAAATGCTCAATGAATTGGATAAGCATGGAGTGCCCCAGGCCTACAGTTTGTTTATAACAGATAAAAAAAGACTCCCCCTATGGAGGAGTCTCATAATAATTATTACCGGAACTAGACCTTCAGAGGATATCCTTTGGATTCCAGAGTCTTCACAACTTTGTCCTCCGCCTCACGGATAAACTCTCCGGACATTGTCTTATCAGCATCCTTGAATGAGGATCTCAGGGTTACGGACTTCTGAGTCTCAGACATGATAAACACATCCACAACCTTCACCCAGTCCAATTCCTTCATCTTCATTGTCTGTAGAGCCTTGACCACATCCTCTACAGGAGTATGGGTATCTGCAACAACGGTGCAGTCAAAGATAGATGAAGGGAAACGATCCAGAGGCTGATACCTTGTCTTATCTTTCATTCTCTGATTCTGGAAGTCTGTGATATCCAGTACCCCCATGACCAGCTGTCCCTTGATCTTGAAATTACGGCATACCAGGGGATGAACCGTTCCTATATATCCGCGGGAGCGGCCCATGATCTGAATATCCATACTTTCGTAGGGATGAATTCCCTCCCATCCTTCAGGATAGAGAGGATTCTTGTCATTGGTTCCCGGTACCATACGGAAAGGAATGTTCAGAGAGTTCATCAGCTCTTCCATTGAATCGGCAAGATCCAGGAAGGGAGAATTCTTTTTATCAAAGTAAACCACTCCCAGCTGGTAGCGCTCAGTGGAAAAATTCTTTGGATCCTCCTGAAAGGACCGTCCCAGTTCAAAGAAACGAAATGAGCTGTAAGTCTTCTGATTCAGTGCAGCTGCAGAAAGCAGGCTGGGAATCAGTGAGGGTCTCATTCTGTCGGATTCGGGACTCATGGCATTGGCAAGAACCAGAGACTCATTTTTCACAGGCCAGTATGCCTGATCAAGAAGCTTCTCACCCACCATGGGGTAGGTCATAACCTCTAGAGCTCCTGCTCTGTTAACCATAAAATCCAGAATCTTTCTGGACATCACTTTAGCTTCTGAGAGTCTTACTGCGCTGACCTCATTAAGAGGTGCCACAGGAGTAATATTATCATAGCCGATAACCCGGCCGATCTCTTCAATGATGTCGGCATCACATTCGATGTCCTTGGTGGATCTATAGGAAGGAACTGTTACACTGAGATCTTCATCATTTTTCTTAACAACGAAATCCAGGGCTTCAAGAATGCGGACAATCTCATCGGTTGCCACTTCTTTACCCAGAACACCTCGGATTCTCTCGGCACTGATCTTGATAAGCAGAGGAGTATACTCAGGCATATTATCTATAACGATCTGTCCCTTCACAACGGCTTCGGGGCAGCTCTCCTTAACCAGTTCAATAAGACGGAGAAGAGTTCGCTCCAGGAGCTGTGAGTCCAGAGACTTTTCATAACGCTGCAGAGCATCGGTTCTCAAACCGAGGCGTGTTGCCGTCCTGCGGACTTCAGCATCCCGCCAGTTAGCGGCTTCAAGAAAAATCCTTGTTGTTGTATCGGCGATACTACTGTCCAGGCCTCCCATTATTCCGGCAATCCCTGAAGGAGCGACCGCATCACAAACCATGGTATCAGTGGGAATCAGTTCCCTTTTTACTTCATCCAGAGTTACAAACTCTTTATCATCTCCCGCACGGCGGACAATAATCTGCCCTCCCCGGATGCTGTCTCTGTCAAAAATATGATTAGGTATTCCCAGCTCCAGCATGGTGTAGTTGGAGATATCTACGATATTGTTGATGGGTCTCATTCCACAGGCATTTAACCTGTCCTGCATCCACTGCGGACTGGGTTTAATTTCAATATTATCCATTGAGATTCCGGTGAATCCCAGGTTAGCAGAGTCGGGATCAACCGTAATACTGACAGGAGCCTTTTCATCACTCATCCAGGAGCGGACCTTTTTCTCCCAGTCAGAGTCAAAGGGAGTCTTCAGTGGGTTGCCGAACACAGCGGCAAATTCACGGGCCATTCCGTAATGTCCCCAGAGGTCAGGGCGGTGAGTAATAGACTTATTATCAATATCCAGAAGGATATCTTTCTTCTGCCCGACATAGTCTCCTACGGTCTGTCCCAGGGGAGCATCACTTTCGAAGATCTTCAGTCCTGAGTCATCTGTACCGATTTCCAGTTCGGTTTCGGAGCAGAGCATACCTTCAGACATTATCCCCCGGATCTTCTTGGGGGTAAGGGTGAATCCTCCGGCAAATGTGGTTCCCAGAGGAGCAAAGGGAACTTTCTTTCCGACTTCAACATTGGGAGCTCCGCAGACGACCTGCCTCTCCTCTTTTCCGTCGGTGAATTTTACAAGATGAAGATGATCGGAATCGGGATGATCCTCAATCTCTGTTATCTCTACAATCCGAACTCTGTCCAGAAGTTCTCCTGTTGTCAGAACTTCCTCAACCTCACAGGTGGCCATGGTGAAACGCTCGGCCAGCTTTTCGGGGTCCATATCGGGAAGCGCTACAAAATCTTTTATCCAGTCAATTGAAATATACATTTAAGGGGCCTCTCCTAATAAGTCTTGAATTGGGAACCGAATGAAAGATTTCCGCTGTGCAGATGCCTTATATCATCGATGCCGTAACGCATCATAACAAGACGGTCCAGTCCGAGACCGAAGGCGAAACCGTTATACTCATCAGGATCAATGTTTCCATGTTTGAGGACATTGGGGTGTACCATTCCGCAGGGAAGAAGCTCTACCCATCCTGACTGTTTACAGACAGAGCAGCCTTTGCCGCCACAGATAAGACATTCAATATCCAGCTCAAAACCCGGCTCTACAAAGGGGAAAAACCCGGGACGGAGTCTTACATTTACATCCTTTCTGAAAATTTCAGAAAGAAGGGTTTTCATAAAGTAGATCAGGTTGGCGACAGAGATATTCTTACCCACCATCATCCCTTCAAGCTGATGAAATGCCGCTTCATGGGAGGCGTCAGTTGCTTCACAGCGGAATACCTTACCGGGGCCGATAAACTTGAACGGAGGAGTCCGGGTCTCCATACCTCTCGCCTGGATACAGGATGTATGAGTACGCAGCAGGTGCTTCATATCCTTGAACCAGAAAGTATCCTGCATATCTCTGGCAGGATGTGTATCCGGAATGTTCAGGGCTTCGAAGTTATGATAGTCATCTTCGATATAAGGTCCGTCAAGAATCTCAAATCCCATGGAAGTAAAAATATCTTCGATCTCTCTCTGAATGATGCTTACAGGGTGATAACCGGCAGCACTCAGGCCCTGGTCACGAATAGAAGAACGGAAGGTTATATCCTGCCAGTTCTTTTTCAGTTTTTCATTAATTTCGGAAAGTTCCAGGGCGGTCATCGTTTTATCGATTTCTCCGAGGATGGATTCCTTCAGCTGATTTGATTTCATTCCCAGAGTCTTTTTAACTTCAGGAGTGGCATCCTTCAGAGATTTAAGGATGTCATTCAGCTTTCCTTTCTTTCCCAGATAATCCGCTTTCAGATTTACCAGGGATGAACGGTCTTTAACCTCTGCCAGTGCCGAGGAAAACTCGCTCTTAAGATCTTCCAGATTTTGTAGCATTTCTATGCCTCACAATTTGATTTTCCGGAAAGGATTAGAACCGTCCCGGTCTTGTTTCTGATGCAAAAAAAGAGCCGCAGCAGGTCTCCTGTATAGGAAACCCTCTGCGGCTCAATTTGAACATTCGTTCTTTAAGTAAGCCCCGGGGTTTCCCCATTGATAAAAAAGAAGAAATAAAAGTTAAAAAAGTAAAATTTGGGCTTTCTCATAAATTATCGTAATTTTATAGAGTTCTCAGTGAGCTGTCAACATAACAAGCCCTAACGCCAGGAATTACCCATAACAAAAACGATTGCCCCGTCATCATCGGATCCCATCAGTTTTTTTCAGAACTCTCCTGTACAGGGAGTAAGGAGGCAGTGAGAAAAGTGAAGAATAGAAACAAAATAAATTTTCTCATAGTTGGAGGATAATTTATCTGTTTTGGAATTCCAGGGAATTATTCTCTCTCAGTATGCCTCCTGAAGCTCTGCAGAATTGATTCAACAGAGCTTTAATGATATGCTCTGGACAAAAATACCGGTATTTTGAGTAACCTATCACCGATTACCGGTTTCTATTTAAATACAGGAGGAAATATGAAGCAGCTCTACTCTCTTAAGAATCTACTGCTGACAGCTGTGCTGCTCATAACAACAACTATGAGTGCAAGTGCAATTGATACGAAAAAACTCGATGCCGGTATGTATGCCCTAATCGATACCACCAGAGGTGAAATACTGATAAGTCTTGAGTTTGAAAAAACTCCTCTGACAGTTATCAACTTCACAGGTCTGGCAGAAGGAAAGATCGATGCTAACAGTAAGGGTAAATACTACGATGGTCTAAAATTCCACAGAGTCATCGACGACTTTATGGTACAGGGTGGAGACCCCACCGGTACAGGTTCCGGCGGCCCGGGATATAACTTTCCCGATGAAATTGACAACAGCCTTCAGTTTGACGGCCCAGGTATACTGGCCATGGCCAATTCCGGACCGGGAACAAATGGTAGTCAATTTTTCATCACCCATGTTGAAACTGCATGGCTTCAGGGAAAACACACTATTTTTGGACATGTTGTTGAAGGAATGAACGTCGTAAACAGCATCAAACAGAATGATAAAATCAAGACTGTTGAAATTATCCGCATCGGTAAGGCTGCTGAAGCTTTCAAGAATGACCAGAAAGCCTTTGATGCCGCCCTGGAAGATCTGTCGGGTGATGAAATCAGACGCAATGAGGAGGCTCAAAAAGTCATGATAGATGAAATTAACAAAAAATGGCCTGATGCCGAGGTTTCTGATTCAGGAATCCGCTATATAATTGAAAAAGAAGGTTCCGGACCAAAACCTTCCAAAGGTACAAACGTAAAAGTTCATTACACCGGAATGTTTCTTGACGGACGCACATTCGACAGCTCTGTTGACAGAGGAACTCCTTTTGAGTTCCCTGCAGGCGGCGGACGTGTTATTGCCGGTTGGGATGAAACTCTTCTGGATATGAAAAAGGGAGAAAAAAGAACTATTATTCTTCCTCCCGAACTTGCCTACGGAAGCAGAGGAGCCGGTGGTGTTATTCCTCCTGATGCATGGCTCGTATTTGAGGTTGAACTCCTCGATTTCTAATATAATAAGCGGACCTGGAGAAAAATTTTTATGAAGCATAAAATCCTTTGGATTCTGATGATCCTATGTCTTGCAAGCCCTCTACTGCTGTCTGCAGAAGAGAAGGAACTTCCACCGGGACTCTACGCCCGCTTTTCAACCAGAAAGGGAGACCTCCTTTTTCTGCTGAACTATGAGCGTCTGCCCAGGACTGTATCCAACTTTGTTGCACTGGCTGAAGGAAAAATGGAAACTGATCCTTCAGGTCCCTACTATACCGGCCAGAAATTCTTTCATGAAATAAAAGGCTATGCCCTTTTTCTGGGAGATCCCGAAGGAAGCGGTGACGGCGGTGTGGATTATACGATCCCCCGGGAGAGAGGAGCTCTCCTTTCAACCGGAACACCAGGCTCACTTGTTATGGTATCTCAGAGTGGAGAAGATCACGGAAGCCAGCTGATGCTGATGATCTCGGGAGATCCCTTTCTTAACAGAAAGTATACAGCCTTCGGTCAGCTCCAGTCAGGACAGAAGACTCTGATGAAGCTGAAAAGAGGAGACACAGTCAACTCAGTCAGCATCATAAGGGTCGGCAGCAAGGCTCAGGCCTTTCGTCCCGATGCAGAATCAGTCAATGAGATGATTGGCAAAGCCCGTTTAGAACAGAGAGAGCTATTTGCCGAAGAGCAGCCGGAAGTGGCAGCAGTCCTTGAAGAAATGGGTGATAACATACAGCAGTCTGAAACAGGAATCTTTTATAAGATTACAAACTACGGAGAGGGTGGAAAGCCCCGTCCCGGAAGTACTGTTCGTATGCATTATTCAGGTCGTCTCCTGGACGGCCAGGAATTCGACAGTTCCTACCGCAGGGGTGAACCTTTTCAGTTCACCATCGGTGTGGACGGTGTCATTCCAGGGTGGGTTGAGACTGCCATCAGTATGCAGAGCGGAGAGAAAAGAACAATCGTTCTCCCCCCCGAACTTGCATATGGAAAGAACGGCTACGGTCCCATCCCCCCGGATGCATGGCTTGTTTTTGATATAGAACTGGTTGACTTTCAGTAGAAAACCCCTGATCTTGGTGTGATGGCAAAATCAAAAAACAAGACCGTTTTCTGCTGTTCCTCCTGCGGCCATGAAGAGCCTAAATGGCTCGGCCGCTGCCCCGGATGCGGGGAGTGGAACAGCTTTAAAGAAAGATCCCTTCCCTCAGCACCAATTTCTCCCTCCGGTTTTTCAGCGCCTGCTTCCGTGCCCAGCAGTCTGAAGAGCATAAAAATTGAAAATAAAGAACGACGCAGTACCGGAATTCCTGAAGCCGACCAGGTTCTCGGAGGTGGTCTTGTAGAAGGTTCAGCCATTCTTCTCGGCGGAGAACCGGGAATAGGAAAATCTACTCTTATGCTGCAGATAGCCATGATGGCGGCTCAGGATAATGAGGTTCTCTACATCTCAGGTGAGGAATCCCCGGGACAGATAAAGTTAAGAGCCGACAGACTGGGAATAGATTCAGATAATCTCATTATTTACTGTGAATCAAGGATTGAGGAGATTCTGGAGACTCTGGAAAAGAGAAAACCCGGAATGGTTATCATAGATTCCATACAGACCGTTCAGTCCCCATCCCAGGGCATTGTCCCCGGGACAGTTAACCAGCTTAAGTATGGATGCTTTGAGCTGATTAACTGGGTCCGCAGCAGAAACTCAGTCCTTTTTCTTATAGCACATGTAACCAAGGAGGGCTCAATAGCAGGCCCCAAGGTCATAGAGCATATGGTGGATACCGTTCTCTATTTTGACCACTCAGGCAACGAACTGCGTATACTGAGGTCCACTAAAAACCGTTTTGGATCTGTGGATGAAATTGGATTGTTCAATATGAGCTCCAAAGGACTGGAACAGGTCAGCCATCCGGAAGGTCTGTTTCTGGAAAACCGGGACGGTGAACTCCCCGCAGGAATCTCGGTTGCTCCGGTATTTGAAGGTTCACGGGTTCTACTTGTAGAAATCCAGTCTCTTACAGTACCCGCAAAGGGTGCTATATCCAGAATATTTTCAGACAGGGTGGAGAGCAGCAGAATCTCAAGGGTTGCCGCCATAATGGAAAAACATCTGGGGATCAAATTCTCCGATCAGGATATCTATATTAATGTGGCAGGAGGCATGAAAATTGCCGAAATCGGGATGGAACTCCCTCTGGCACTGGCAATTTATTCAGCACGTACAGGAATAAAGCTCCCCTCGGATCTGATTGCCCTTGGTGAAATGAGCCTTACCGGTGAGATCCGTCCTGTTCCCCATCTGCGCCGGCGCCTCAAAGCAGCCGAAGAGATGGGATTCAAACGTATTCTGATATCAGGAAAATCCAAGGAGACCCGGGATTGGAAGGGGAAAAGCCCTATCATCGCCCGGGATATTAAAGAGGCTATCCGCCTTGTTTTCTCAGCCCCCCAGTAGCATTGAAATCCGGGGCAGCGCGTAGAAAGTTCCGATAGAACTTCCCAGAGAGGAGAAGAAGAATACCAGCAGAATCCTGGATATTCTGTTTCTGTACCATCCTTTAAGGGTGGTTACATCATCCTGCAGCGTCTCCATATCATGTACTCTTGGTTTTCTGAAGAAGTATTCCATTATTCCGGAAACCATTCCCACTCCGATTGTAGGATTCATACTGGTAATAGGTGCCGCCAGAAATGAACACAGAACGGTCAGAGGATGAGCCAATGCCAGAATAGCTCCTAAAGCCGCCAGTGTTCCATTAGCCAGAACCCAGACCAGAAGCATTCTCAATCCAACGTCCACACCTGATGTAACAAAACCGGTAACCACAATGGCCAGAATAAGAGCCGGAATGATCCAGGGGATCATCTTACTGCCCATACTTCTGGGAGGAAGAGTAGAGATCTCTTTCAGATCCACTTTCTTGTTTCCATTATGCAGATCCTCAATCCAGCGGACGATTCCATTCATATGTCCCGCACCCACAACGGCAATAACCTTGTTTCCGGGAGCTTCAAAAATATTGCTTGCCAGATACTGATCCCGCTCATCAATAAGAACCTCTTTGACAGAGGGCAGATAATCGGAGAGTTCATTCATCATATCCTCAAGAGCTCCCTTTTCCTTAAGGGATTCGACCTCCTGGGCATCAACTTTTTCGTTGGCAAAAACAGAGCTGATCAGTGAAGCCAGAAGTTTCATCTTGTTCCATAAACTACTCTTTGCCCAGGCTCTCTGCAGTGTCATCTGTACAGGACGGTCACTGAATGAAAAGGGAATGGAGAGTTCTTTGGCTACTTCAACGGCCATCTTCATATCTTCACCGGGTTTAATTCCCGTATTGTTCCCGACCTTTCTCTGAAAGGAGGTCATCACAAGATTGGCAAGAAGAAGAAATCCCTTCTTCTCTTTGAATACTTTAGTCAGATCCATCTGCTGCCACTTCTCATCCTTGGAGAGAGACTGATAACGTCCGGCATCTATTTCGACACAGATCCTGTCAGGGAGTTCCTCACGGATTGTATTGGTAACTTCATCTACACTGTCTAGAGAAACATGGGCAGTACCAAGGATCAGGATCTCCCGTTCTCCCATTCTGATACGGCTTACCGTATCGCTTTCATTCTCTACAGTAAAATTTTCACTCATGGATTATTCCTTTCCCAGGCAGCCAGATCCGACTCAAAAAAGCCGGTCGAATCTTCAACCATTTCATAACTGGCCAGTGCAGTTTTTCTCAGACCATTAAGGTCATCTCTGGCACCCAGATAGAAATACATACGGCTGCGTAGGTCTTCATTACTTTCTTTTGCTATTTTATCTGTTATAAAAAAGTTGGATCCCGGTTGGAGATAATAGCGGAACATTTCATATTCCACACTGTCTCTTATGACTCGGGGTGCTACTTCCTTTAATAAAGATTCTGCTTTTTTTCGATCTCCCGTTTTCTCCATACACAGTGCGGCGGCAAGAGCGAAAAGAGGATCTCTGTCATCAAACTGATATGACAGAAGAAAATGATTTTTTGCTTTTACAAAATCACCATTCATATAGGCATACTTTGCCAATGGTTCATGGGCATAACCATAATTGGGACGGGCAGCCAGAACTTTTTCATAATAAATCTCTGCTTCATCATACCGTTCCCACTCATCAAGAATCCCCGCCTTATAGATATTGGCAAAAAGGTTGTCCGGATTAAGAGACTCCAGTGTCTCAAGATCCTCCCAGGCTCCTTCCAGATTATGAAAGTACTGAATACGGATACGGGAGCGGTCCAGATAATGCCACTCAACATTGGGTTCAAGCTCGATAGCTCTGCCGTAATCATCTTCGGATTTACCGTAATTCTTGAGTCCTTTCCAGGCACGTGCCCGATCCACATAAAGATAGGCAAACTCAGGTTCCAGCTTGATAGCCATATCCAGAAGTTTTATGGCGGACTCCAGCTTATCCATATTCATCTGTGCGGAACCTCCGCCGGATAGAGCCATAAAATTATCAGGATTCTTTTTCAGTATACGGAGAAAGCTTTTATTTGCATCTTCATAGCGCTTGGCTGCCAGATCCACGGTCCCCTTCATAAGAAGAGCACCCTCATGATCGGGATCAGATTTCAGGATATCAGAGACAATTTTATCACGTTGAGGAAAGTGTCCCTCTGCGTTTTCAAGAATTGCCTGATTGTAAAGAATATCTGAATTCCCCGGATTCTCTTCAAGCAGTAAATCAAGCTCCTCACGGGCTTTGACAAACTGTCCTTCAGAAATCATTAATACAGCTTTAAGAATATTCTCTTCCAGGGTCAGCTCATCAGCATCCTCGAGGAGGGCAAGAGCCTTTCCGGTATCTTCAACATCACTGAGTTCATTCAGGGATTCCACAAGAGTCGGTTCTTCAACCACATCCTCCGGGACCGGTTTTTCAGAAACAGTATCGTCCTGTGTTTCGGGTTTTTCAACTTCATTCTTTGAACCTGAATCCTCAGGTTTCTCAACAGAAGAGGAATCTGCCGGTTTACCTGTTGGAGTACTTTCACATCCACATGAAGTAATAAAGATAAGGGCAAGCAGAATAGCCCCTGTGATTGAGAGTCTGCTCTTGATCATTTTATCTCCTTATAAGGGAACTGAAAGAGTGTTCTACAGGAACTGGAGCTTTCAGATTATTTTAAAAGTTAAACATGTTCGGCGGAAAAGAGTAAATAAAGCGAATTACAGAAGTAAATATACCTCTGTAATCCAATTTGGACAAGGTTGCTTTTTTACTTTCCTATTGGTAATATTCGGGCCATATGAAACGTAAGTACAAGCCCATTCTCAAAGCAGTTCCCATTATATATGCATTATTTATGCTACTCTTTTTATTTTACCATTTTTCTCGTTTTGAGGAGATGTCTCTAGTTGTACAAAATGTCTCATACAAGGGTTCAAGAACGGTAGAAACCGGTCTTTCACCTAGCTCAATAAATAAATTATCCGTTTTTACAAACGGTTTACAGATCGATTTTTCCAGAGGAAAGAAACTGCAGGTCATCACAGAAGATGATATTGTCAGAGAACTATCGGTTCAGGAACTTGAAGTTATTGAAAACGGTATAATTCTTCATTTTAAATACGACATCAGTATCAAAATTATATCTCAGAATAGCGACAGCAGTATAGAAGTCACTGTTCCTCAGACAATTCCACCGGTTAAAGAGCTGATTGTGAGTGTAAAAGCCCAGGATAGTTTTCAGATCAGTCAGGATGAGCAGATGCGGATAATACTGAGTGACGGAACCAGTAGTTATTTTCTTGACAGCGTTTCAGGTATTGAACACAGAAATGGATCTCTTATCATTTCGATGAAAGACCATGTCACTTCCATTGTCAGTCTCAAGGACGAAGCCCCGGGATTGGGAAGAACCGCCTTTGAATGGTTGGCGGACAGCGATAAGATTATTCCCAATAAGGCTCAAACCATCAGTGATTATAAAGACAAGGCCTATAAAGGCTGGACACAGCGTTTTGATAAAAATACAGGAAGCTTAAAAATGCCTGAAGGTATGCCGGCTTTCTCTGAACAGGCTCTGGTCTATTATCTCTCTGAAATGTACAGCAGAAATGAAGAAACCCTTTATGTCTCAGACCTCCTGAAGGCTGCTGAGAAGAAAAGTTCTGAATTGTCATGGTATTCCAGCCCTTATACGGGTGATGTGGTAAACAGAACCGCAGCGCTTTTAAGAACAGCGCCCTCCACTCTTCTAAGGGAAATAGAAACTCTTGATTCCGGTGAAAACAGCGGGATTTCTCCCTACAAAGAGATAATGGAACTTAAAGAGATTCTTTCCGATCCGGGGGTGACAGATCCTGTCCCGTGGATTGAAGAAAATATTTATCCCCTGATTGTCTGGCTGGATGAAGGTCTCTACATTTTTCACCCCGAGAACCCTGAGGCCGGCAGTATCTGCTCTCTCAAGGCTGCAGAATTACTTGAAGATGCAGCAGAAAAGACAGCAGATCAGAATCTAATGGATATTTCAGCTGCCCTGACACACTCCATTCTTTCCAGGGCTGAAGCAGACGGTACCCTTCCTGCACGGATATCCTTTTCCAGAGAAAGAGCCTCTATGGAAATAGGTAAAATCCCCGCCGAAGATGTTTACACACTCTACCAGGAAGAAAGATTTTCTCCCAGGATAACAGATCTCAGCAGTGAGATCGCTTCCGGAGCATGGCTCTATACCGCTGCAGAAAACAGCAGTGTGAGAAAACTGGAACAATCCATAGAACTTGATGTCCGATTTCCTGTAGGACAGATACATCATCTTGTAATTAAGGGAGTGGAACCCTTTGACAGGATCTTCCTTCATAATATCCGCTGGAAAAGCGATCCACGCTTTCAGCGTTATTCAGATGGATGGGCCTATAATTCAATAAGCAAAACACTCTATATAAAGATTAAACACCGCAAAGAGAAAGAGACTATACGTATTCTCTTCAACCCGTTGGAACCCGAACCTGCGGTAGAACCTGCAGAACCAGGGGAGACAACAGAACTTGCAGAGACTGCCGCCGAAGGATCAGGGATCAGTACCGCAGGCTCTGCCGGTAGCTCAGGAACGACGACAGGCCCGGGCTCAACAAGCAGATAAATCATCAATTATTCTATTTTTCAGGAAAAAAAGAGGTGCATTTTTTTCTGATCCTGTATAATACTAATGAAATCACTGCTCAGCTTCACGGAGGATCCAATGAAAAGCTGTATTTTTTATGTTGTTATCAGAGAGAATTATGATACAGATCATAATGACTTTTTTCCTTATATCTCCTCAGAATACGTAAAGATAGCCAAGAACTTCAGACAGGGTATTAAATATCCCGTACTAGCAGTCAAGGATGTCACCATTGTTGCAGAAGACGAGAATGTCGTAGAGACATCACAGTTTCTAGTTCCCACGGAAAATCAGAATTTTATGTGGGTTCAGTCTGAAATTTTCAAATTTGCAGGAACCACACCGGAATAGTTTATGATAGTTCTCAGTCCTGAAGAAATGCGTCTGATGGATGAGAACTGCATCCGTCAATACGGAATTCCTGCACTTATCCTGATGGAAAATGCCGCCTCCGCGGCATTGAATCATATTTTAGATTCTTACAGGTTCAATAAAGTTCTCATTATCTGCGGCAGAGGGAACAACGGTGGAGACGGTCTTGCACTTGCACGTAAACTCTACAGCACTGAAAAAAAAGTGGAAGTCCTTATTTCCGGTTCAAAAGGAAAGATGACTGATTCATCACTGCAGAATCTGCTGTGCCTTGAAAAGCTGCCAATTCCCATCTTCTATAATCCCGACAAAAAACGGCGTGAAAAGCTCTTCAATAATTCAGAACTGATTGTTGATGCCCTGTTAGGAACAGGATTAAACAGAGAAGTCGACGGTGATAAAAAAGAACTCATCCTTGAAATGAACCAGAGCAGAAGCCCTGTAGTCTCTCTGGATATTCCCTCGGGACTGGATGGAAAGAGTTCCGAAGAACTGGGCTGTGCAGTCAAAGCGGAGAGTACAATATGCTTCGGCGCACCAAAATACGGAAATATAAAGAGTCCCGGATATTTAAAGAATGGAAAGCTCATTTGCTCCCGTATATCCTTCCCCCCTGAACTCTATAAAGATGAAAAATTCAAATCCGAGCTGAATCTTCCGGAAGCTCTAAAAACAAGAGATCCCCTGGGGTATAAAAACAGTTTCGGAAAGATTCTTGTGATCGGGGGAGGTGGTGACTATATAGGTGCACCGGCACTTGCAGCCAGAGCTGCCTACCGTTCAGGAGCGGGGTATGTCACTGTAGCGGTTCCGGCATCTCATAATGGAACGTTCTCGATTCATTGTCCGGAAGCCGTTATTAAAGGTCTGAAAGAAACAGCCGCAGCTACTATTTCTGAAGAGAATTTTGAACTCCTGCTGGAGCTCTCCTCAAAACAGGATGCTGTAGTTCTGGGTCCCGGAATGACTCAACAGGAGGAGACCGTTTCCCTTATCAGAAAACTGATCCCGGCAATACCTGTACCTCTGGTAATCGATGCGGATGCTCTTAATGCTCTTGCCGGGTTCCCGGAGCTGACCCTTAAGCGGAAGTCTGCCACAGTTATAACACCCCACCCTGGAGAACAGAGACGTCTTGCTGAAAAGACTGAAGACGCTCTGGAAAAAGCTTATAACGCAATCTGTGTCTATAAAGGTCCCCGGACTGTCATCTCCCTTCCCGAGGGCAGGGAATATATTAACCTGACAGGAAACGAAGCACTTGGTACCGCAGGCAGTGGTGATGTACTGGCAGGTATAATCTGCGCTTTGCTGGCACAGGAAGAGGATAAAAGCGAAGCAGTAAAAAAAGCTGTTCTCCTCCATGGCCTGGCTGCCGATTTATTCGATGGTGCAAGCGACAGTTTTACAGCTTCTGATATTATTGAACTGTTGCCCCGATGTTTTACCGCCTATAGAGAAAATCATGTAAACTGGACCAGAAACTGCTACAACAGAATGGAAATCATTCCATAAACAGCTTCAGTCCTCAACTATATTCAGAGAATGAATGTATCCGGTATCTAAGGAGAGAAATCAGATGTTAGTCTATTGTGTAGAAGTTCATGTTATTCCAGGTAAGGAAGAAGAATTCAAAGCCGCCAGTCACAAAAACCATATGGAAACCCGAAAAGAGACGGGTAATATCCGTTTTGATGTACTGCAGCAGACTGAAGACAGCTGCCGCTTCTTTCTCTATGAAGCATACAGTTCTGAAGAGGCTGTAAAATCCCATAAGGAGACAGCCCATTATCTGGAATGGCGTGAAAATGTCGCACCCTGGATGGCAGAACCCCGAAAAGGAACATCTCATAAGGTCTGTGCACCTCTGGAGCTGAGCAAATGGTAGGGTTCTCTTTTGATGCAAACCGGAAAATAATCTTCGGCCGGGAGAAAACTCTTGAGGTAATTCCATACCTCAAGAAGCATGAGGGAACCATCCTGGTTATTTCCGGACGAAGTATCACCTCTTCAAGCCTGTGGAAATCTCTTCAGAATGCTCTGATGCGTGAGGGAATTCGATGTGATTACAGACAGATATCAGGAGAGCCCTCACCGGAAGATATAGATTCAATCTGCAGAGAAGCTGCAGGAAACTTACCATCAGCGCTTTTAGCCCTTGGGGGAGGAAGTGTTCTGGATGCTGGAAAAGCTGTATCTGCGATGCTGACAGAACCAGCTGTTCTGGAGGGATTTGCTTCGGTACAGGATTATCTGGAGGGTGTTGGAACACGGCTTCCTTCCGGCTCAAGGCTTCCCCTCTATGCACTCCCTTCTACAGCGGGAACCGGAAGTGAATGTACTAAAAATGCGGTTATCAGCCGTCCTGGTAAAGAAGGATTCAAGAAATCCCTGAGGCATGATAACTATATTCCCGACCTGGCCCTAATAGACTCCTCCTGGCTGGATAGCCTTCCACAGGAAACCGCCGCATCCTGCGGTATGGATGCCTTCTCCCAGCTTCTGGAATCATATATATCCACCGGCGCCTCAGCACTGAGTGATGCCCTTGCCCTTGAGGGGCTTGAAGGATTTTTCAAATCATTCTCCCCGCTCCTTGAGGGAAAAGCCTCGACAGATGATTTCGACCGGATAGCCCTGGGAGCCAGCCTTTCGGGGCTGACTCTGGCAAATGCCGGCCTGGGAACGGTTCATGGGATTGCCGGAACCCTCGGAGGACTTGCTGAACTGCCTCATGGAACGGCATGCGGGCTACTCCTCCCTCCTGTAATGAAAAAGACCTTTGAAGCACTGCTCCGGGAGGATAGGAACAATCCGGCACTAAAAAAGGTACAGACCCTGGCAGTCAGGATCAGTGGAAAGGAATCTGCCTCAATCTCTGATTCCACAGCCATTCTTACGGAACAACTGGAAAAATGGGCCGCCGCGGCAGCTCTGCCCTCCCTTGAAAAACTTGGTCTCAATGCGGATCTGCTGGAAAAGGCCGCAGCCGATTCCGGAAATAAAAACAATCCTTATTCATTCAGCAAAGAAGAACGCCTTGAGCTTCTAAAAGAAGTATTCTGATGACAGAGCTGTTCAAATGACCGATTTTTTCTCACCGCAGCCCAGGGCTCTGGCACATAGGGGGAACAGTCAGGATTTCCCTGAAAATACCGAAGCATCTTTCCGCTCCGCCTATGAGATGGGAGTGGATGTTATTGAAACAGACGTAAGGCTTATGAAGGACGGAGATGTTCTAATTTTCCATGATCCCGACCTGAGCCGCTGTACGGGAGACCGGCGCCTTATCTCGACCCTCAGTCTTGAGGATCTGAAAGATATTGATATGGGATTTCTATTCTCAAAAGACCAGGGCAGGACCTTTCCACACAGAGACCGGGGAATCAGGCCTCTACTTCTGAAAGATGCTCTCAGGCTGTTTCCGGAGACCCGCTTTAACATCGACATGAAAGATCCGGGCAGAGAGCTGGCAGAAAAGACTGCCGGAGTGATAAAGGCTGCGGGAGCGGAAAAAAGGGTCTGCATAGGATCCTTCCACCACAGCAGTATCAGGGCATTCCGGGAGGAACTTCCAGGGACAGCCACCTCCCTCTGCCAGAGAGAGATGATCAAGGTGCTGCTGTTATACAGATCGGGCTGGGTTCCGGCTTCAGTAAAATCAGGGCAGGTACGGGCTGTTCAAATCCCCGAAAAGGCAGGACCCTACAGACTGATCCGGCCATCCTTTCTCAGCTGGTGCAGAAAGAATAAACTGGCGGTTCAGGTCTGGACAATCAATGAAGAAGAAAAGATGAGATCCCTCTTCTCAGAAGGGGTGGATGGAATCTTTTCTGATATTCCTCAGATGCTGGTAAAAGTCTGTAAAGACTACTCTATTCTGGCACCACCCAGGCAGATGTCATCCTCGTAGAAAACAGCAAATTGTCCGGGAGCAATTCCCTTATCTCCCTCATCCATGGTCACCTCGATGCGTTCTGCAGAAAGCCACTTTATGCGGCAGCTGTTCAGCCGGGGGCCATGCCTCAGTTTAAGGGTCAGTTCATCTGTCCGGGGCTTTCGACTGATCCAGTTCGGCTCACAGACATTAAAGACTGTTCTCTTCTGTTCCAGAATATTCCTGCTTGAGGATACGTAGATAATATTATTCTCCAGATCCTTGGATGTGACATACCAGGGACCATTACTCAGCCCCAGACCCTGACGCTGTCCTATTGTATGAAACCAGAAACCTTTGTGGCTTCCAAGAACCTCTTCTGTTTCCAGTTCCCGAATCTCTCCCTCTTTTTCACCGAGGTAATGTTTTACAAAATCCGAATATTTAATCTTCCCCAGAAAACAGATTCCCTGACTATCCTTTCGGTCTTTATTGGGAAGATCATAGCGCTGCGCCAGTGCACGAACCTCCTCCTTCATAAGAGAGCCGATGGGAAATATGATCTTACTTATCTGATCCTGTGAGAGGTGGGAGAGAAAATAGCTTTGATCCTTTACGGGATCCGGAGAACGCCTTAGATAGCTGAGTCCGTCTATCTCCTCAACAATGCCGTAATGACCGGTGGCAACCTTGTCGTATTCCTCGTTTACCTTATCGTAAAAGGCACCGAATTTCACTCTCTGATTACAGAAGATGTCCGGGCTGGGGGTGTGACCTCTCTTGAGCTCTGAAATCGTGTAGGAAACGACCCGGTCAAAATACTCCTGCTGCAGAGGCAGAACCTTTAAAGGAATATTTTTGGCCTCACATACAGCACGTGCATACGCCATATCTTCCTCCCAGGGACAGGTCCCGAGAAAACTTAATTCATCCTCAAGCCAGATCTTGAGATAGTAGGCTGTTATATCTGTATAACCTTGTTCCAGGAGACGGTAGAGAGCGACGGAACTGTCAACTCCTCCGGATAATAAAAGGGCAATCTTCATGACATCAGATTCTTTCAGACTTATACCGCTTTTGCAAGATCTTTACATGGTGTATTCATTAATCCGACTCGTAGACAAAATCTTTATTCTGCTCAATAATGTTTAATAATCAACATTTACTGGACACAAACTACTTTTTTGTCAAATAACACCTTTTTTTACAAGATAAAAAGAATTAATATATTCATGGAATGAGGTCAACTATGAAAAGTATTGGTATCAATATAGGCAGCTCGAGTCTTAAAAGTGTACTCCTAGAAGATGGAATACAATTGTGGAGCAAAGTAACCCCCCATGAAGGAGATTTTCAGAATGCAGTAGTAAATCTGCTGGATGAAAACGATCTTGAAGAGGGAATACCCCTGCTGGTCACAGGAACTGAAGGCCGCTACCTCCTTGCTGCCAACTCTGTAATCGAACCTGTATGTGTAGAAAAAGCCCTGGAAAAAACAGGATATTCTGTTAATGCTGTTGTGAGTATGGGCGGTGAAGATCTTGTGGTCTATGCTGTCAACAAAGAGGGCAAGATAACCAATAATTTTTCCGGCAGCAAATGTGCTTCGGGAACAGGTGAGTTTTTCAAACAACAGCTGGCCCGTATGGATATGAACCTGGACGGAGTAAACCGGGTCTCAGAAGAGAGCCGGGTCTGTTCCCTCTCCGCACGATGCTCCGTATTTATGAAGAGTGACTGTACTCATAAACTGAACAAGAAAGAAGCAACGAAGGATGATATTGTCGTATCCCTGAGTGATGTGATGGCCACCAAGGTCTGTGACTTTTTAAACAGGGCCAAAATAGAATCTGGAAAAGTACTCCTCAGCGGGGGGATTACCCGAAACAAACATATTCTCCGATTTATGAAAGAGAAATCTCCTGACATTGAATTTATTATTCCTGAAGAAGCCCCCTATTTCGAAGCATTCGGAGCAGCCCACCTGGCCGTGGAAAACGGTTCACCCCTTCCCGGATCAGAAATGATCCTGAAAAACAGCAAGGTCAGATTTGACCGCTACAAAGATCTGAAATCGGCGTCTGATAAGGTTCGCTACTTCGAAACTGAAATTGGTACTGTAAAAAAAGACCATGAATATATTCTTGGAATTGACGGTGGTTCCACAACAACAAAAGCCTGTCTTATTGATATGGAGAGCTCGGAAATTGTAGCCGCCCATTATGGAAGAACCCATGGGGATCCTGTCAGAGCACTGCAGAACTGTATTATTGAATTAAGAAAAAAAATACATAAAGATATCGGAAATCCCTCGGCTATCAAGATCTCCCTGGCGGCCACAACAGGATCCTCCCGTGAGATTCTGGGTGTATATATGGAAACGGTTGCCGTTTACAATGAGATTATAGCCCACTCACATGGAACGACTTTTTTCAGTAAAGATGTAGATACAATCTTTGAGATCGGGGGACAGGATGCCAAATATGTTCTCCTTGAAAACAAGGTTCCCATAGACTACGCCATGAACGAAGCCTGCTCTGCAGGAACCGGTTCCTTTCTGGAAGAGTCAGCGGCGGGAGACCTTAATATCGCTCATGCCTGGGAGATCGGAGAGATCGCCCTGAAGGCCGAGAATCCTCTGAAATTCGGTGAACACTGCAGTGCTTTTATCAATTCTGATATCCGCAAGGCCATACAGCAGGGAGCCCGCAGAGAAGATATTACAGCTGGGATTGTTACATCTATTGTTTCCAACTATCTCAACAGGGTTGTGGGAAACAGAACTATCGGGAAAAAGATTTTCCTCCAGGGAGGTGTTGCTAAAAACAAGGCCGTACCCCTGGCCTTTGCCATGCTCCTTGATAAGGAGATTCTTGTACCCCCGGCTCCCGAACTGATGGGATGTTTCGGTGTGGGAATTCTGGCAAGACAGAAACTTCAGGAAGGGCTCATTGAGAAATCTTCCATCGATATGGAAGCCGTACTGGACACAGAGATTGAGTATGAAAGAGTTTTCACCTGTAAGTCCTGTGAGAACTTCTGCCCTATTCAGGTTCTCAATGTCAACGGACACAAATATATGTTCGGAGGCCGCTGCAGCAAGTACGCCAACTCAAAAAAGAAAAGCGAATCATCCACACAGGTGATCAACTATATTGATAAACGCAATGAGATGATGTTTACAACATTTTCTCCTACAGTGGAAAGCTTCAGACAAAAAAGGGATTTTACCATCGGGATTCCCCGATGTTTCTCAGTTCACAGCCTCTATCCCCTCTACTCATGGTTTTTCCATGAACTGGGAATCAAAACAGTTCTGTCCGATGAGATAGCCCATGAAGGTGTTGCCCGGGCCGAGAGTACCTACTGTTTTCCTGCAGAAATTGCCCATGGGGCAGTTCAGGATATTATCAATAAAAAGACAGACTATATTTTTGTACCGCATTTCAGGGATATGCCCAGTATGGAAAAAGATGTTCATGCAAACTTCTGTCCTATTACCCAGAGTCTGCCCTATTACATACAGAAGGCATTTCCCTATGTTCCCGAAGAAAAACTGATTCCCCTGATTGTCACATTCAAATTCGGCGAAGCCAAGGCACTGGAATACTTCTATAAACTGGGAGAACAACTTTCAATTCCAGAGACTGAGATCAAAGCTGCATTCAAGAAAGCAGTTCAAAAACAGGAAGAATACCTCCATGCCTCAAGAGAGATGGGAAAAGAGGCTCTGAAAAAAGCAAAAGAGCATGACCATCCGGTAATCGCCCTTCTGGGACGTCCCTATAATGCCTTTACGGCTGAAGCAAATATGGGAATTCCACGAAAGTTCAGCAGCCGCGGTTATTCAATTATCCCCTTTGATATTATCCCTCAGGGTGATGAAAAAATATTTGAAAACATGTATTGGTATTACGGCCAGCTTGATATGAAGGCTGCCGCCCGTCTCAAGGATGAAGAAAATATCTATATTACATTTATCACCAACTTCTCCTGTGCCCCCGACTCTTTCATACTTCACTATCTGAAATGGATGATGGGGACTAAGCCTTTCCTGATTCTGGAACTGGATTCCCATTCAGCAGATGCGGGTGTAGACACAAGGGTTGAAGCATTCCTGGATATCATTGAAGGATACAGATCAAGAGAGGCTGAAAGTAATGCTGAGCGTTATGACAACGGTCTTCGTTTTATTAATAACGGAAGGGATCCTCTTCACCTTAAAAATGAGCTTAATGGTGAGACTATTCCCATCATGAATAATAAAAAGGTGAAGATGCTCCTCTCCAATATGGGAGATCTGTCCACTGCCATGATGGCATCTATTGTCCGCAGGTCAGGAATCAACGCCCAGGCTCTGCCGGTGGCGGATTCAAGAACCCTGCAGCTTGCCCGAAGTCATGCATCAGGAAAAGAGTGCGTTCCATCCCATCTGGTACTGGGTGCAGCACTGAAGTTCATCAATTCCGAAGAGTATCGTAAGGATGAAATATACCTCCTCTTTGTACCCATCACGACAGGTCCCTGCCGTACGGGACAGTACTTTGTCTTCTATGAGAATCTGTTTAAAGATATGCGTCTGGAAAATGTTGTTGTAGTGACTCTGAGTGCGGATAATTCATACACAGAACTGGGTCCCGATTTTTCAAAAAATATGTGGCACGGACTGGTTATCTCAGACTATATGAAAGATATTCAGACCTCTCTGAGAGCCTGTGCCGAAAACCCGAAAGAGGCCCTGGAAATCTATAACGAACAGTGGCACGAGATGATTGCAGTCATAGACAAGGATTTTAAACTCGCCTATCCGGCGTTGAAGAAGGTTGCAAAAAGGGTTTCTGAGATCCCTTTGAAAAAAACGATCCATGAAGTTCCCAGAGTTCTGATTGTAGGTGAGATCTATGTCCGAAGGGATGACTTTGCTGTTGACGAACTTGTTGATCTGATGAGCAAAAAGAATATCATCGCAAAGGTTTCAGGAATATCCGAGTGGATACACTACCTGGATTTTGTACGTGATTATGACCTGAAAAAACGCCTAAGACTCCGTCCCTGGTATGAACGGCCCTTTGCAGTGGAACAGAGAAAACTAATGACCCTTCATCTTGAATCAGCCTGGAAACATGCTGTAGAGAGAAAGGCAAAAAGAATACTGGATACAACAGACCTGATTCCCCATACACCTCATGATATGAAGAAGATCATGAAGAATACCAGTGAAAATTTCGTAAACCTTGAACTGAACTCAGAAATTGCTATTTCCAGCGGAGTCGCAGCCACAGCAATGGAAGAGGGGTATTCGGGGATTGTCAATATTTCACCCTTTGCCTGCCTTATCGGCCGTGTAATTGAGGGGCTGGTAACGCCATGGGCACGGGAAAAGAACTACCCTGCATTCTCTCTGGAAGTTGACGGCAATATTCTACCTCCCAACATTATCAATAAACTCAATATTTTTATGATGAATGTTCTCCGATTCAGGACAGATCCCGACTCTTCAGAGCTGATAGAAAGCGGAGAAACCAGTTCAGACAAGGATGAGGCCATGGTCTCAGGTAATGACTGACCAGGAGGTCACAATGCAGCCCGATGAAATTGACTGGAATATAATTAACCTTCTCCGCGAAAGCCACCAGAATAATAACGCTATCGCCAGGCAGCTGGGAATCTCTGAAGGAACAGTCCGTCAGCGGCTCAAGAAACTGAAAGAATCCAGTATTATAAAAATCAAGGCACTTATTAATCCTGAAGTTCTGGCAAATCAGCAACTGGCAACGATTGCTGTAAACGTCAGTGAATCATCCCTTCTGGAGTCTAAAGCTAAGGAGCTTTCAGATCTTCCCAATGTTCTGGGTGTTTCCATCACCTCCGGACGTTATGACCTCTTTGTTGAGGTTCTGGTTGACTCAAACCGTGGACTTGTCCACTTTCTGACAGAAGAACTGGCAGGGGTACGGGGAGTTAGTTCGACCGAAAGCTTTCTGATGCTTAAAAGTTTTAACAAATATGTTTAACTTTTCAAATTAGTTATTCAGATATATACTAAATCAAATATTAGTATTTCACTATGTCATATTAACCCGGATATTACGGGAGAAAGGAATAAATTAATGAATACAATTCTAGAAAAAAGTCAGCTGTCCGCTGATGTTTTCCGTATGAAAATAAATGCGCCTCTCATTGCAGAGGAGAGAAAAGCGGGGCAGTTTATAATTCTGCAGGTTGATAAGGAACTGGGAGAGCGAATTCCCCTGACCATTGCCAATGCAGATGCGAAAGAGGGATTTATTGAGATCATCTTTCAGGCAGTAGGGGCAACAACCCAGCAGCTGAGCCGGAAAGAAGCAGGAGAGAAGATAGAAGCCGTCCTAGGACCTTTAGGACAGCCTACTATAATCGAGAAAAAAGACGGTCCCGTTGTCTGTGTGGGAGGAGGAATCGGAGTGGCTCCCATGCATCCGATTGTTCAGGCTCATCATGAGATAGGCAACAAGGTTATTACCATTATGGGAGCCAGAAACAAAGATCTTCTGATAATGGAAGATGAGATGAAAGCCCTCTCTGATGAACTTATCATATGTACTGATGACGGCTCCTACGGAAGAAAAGATCTGGTTACAGTTCCTCTGAAAGAGCTCTGTGAATCTGATAATCCCCCCGCAGAAGTATTCGCAATCGGCCCCCCGATAATGATGAAATTCTGTGCAGAAACAACAAGACCTTTTAAGGTACATACCATGGTGTCACTGAATACTATTATGGTTGACGGAACCGGAATGTGCGGCGGCTGTCGTGTTTCCATCGGTGGAGAAACAAAATTTGTCTGCGTTGACGGTCCCGAATTTGACGGACATCAGGTTGATTTTGATAATATGATGATGCGCCTGAAATCCTATAAGAAAGAGGAAGCCCATAGTTGTAACCTCGATAAAGAAGCTGAAAGACTGGAGGCAAAACGGAAATGAGCGAATATAAATCATCAGCTACACTGGCTCAGGAAGCTTCGGAACTATGGAAAGGCATCAACCCTTCAGAACTGAACGCTAAAAGCAGAAAAGATATTCCTCAGCAGGATATGCCAACTCAGGACCCATCCATTCGCAGGTCAAACATGGAAGAGGTTGCAAAGGGATATTCAAAAGAACAGGTTTTTATTGAATCTGCCCGCTGTCTTCAATGTAAAAATGCCCCCTGCATCAACGGCTGTCCTGTAAGCATTGATATTCCCCGTTTTATTGCAAAGGCGGGTGAAGGAAAATTTGAAGAGGGAATTGATATAATCAAGGAGAGCAGCATGCTCCCCGCCATATGCGGCCGTGTATGTCCTCAGGAAAAACAGTGTATGGAAACCTGCACACTGGGTAAAATCCTTAAGGATCCGGAAAAATCTGTCGCCATCGGCCGGATTGAAAGATATCTGGCAGACTGGGAACGGGAAAACCGTCCGGAAACCAGCATAGAACTGAAGCCTTCCACCGGAAAGAAAGTTGCCATTGTCGGCAGCGGACCCTCCGGTCTCACCGCAGCTGCGGATCTGAGAAAAGAGGGACACGAGGTAACAATCTTTGAAGCCTTTCATAAACCTGGAGGAGTTACAGTTTACGGTATACCCGAATTCCGTCTCCCCAAGGCCATCGTAGAGAAAGAGGTGCAGGGCCTTATGAAAATGGGAGTTAATTTTGAAAATAATTTCCTTGTCGGCCGAACCAGAAAGCTTAAAGACCTGATGGAAAAAGACGGTTACAACGCAGTCTATATCGCTTCGGGAGCTGGACTTCCAAAGTTTATGCATATTGAAGGTGAAAACCTTGTGGGTGTCTTTTCAGCTAATGAATTTCTCACTCGGTCCAACCTTATGAAAGCCTATGACAGCAATGCGGCAACACCAATATACAAAGCGCGGCGCGTAGCTGTTTTCGGTGGTGGTAATGTGGCCATGGATGCAGCAAGAACAGCTGTCAGAATGGGTGCTGAAGAAGTATATATCATCTATAGAAGAACAGAAAAAGAGATGCCCGCCCGTGTAGAGGAAGTCCATCATGCACACGAGGAAGGTGTTATTTTCAAAATACTCACCAATCCCGTCAGAATCATCGGTGACGAAGAAGGCCGGGTCAAGGCCATCGAATGCCAGAAATATGAACTTGGCGAACCAGATGAATCAGGCCGTAGACGCCCCATTGCCATTGAAGGCAGCGAGTTTCAGATAGAGGTGGAAACCTGCATCCCCGCCATTGGAAATGCGTCCAATCCTCTGATAAAACAGACGACTCCGGGACTTGATTTTACTGACTGGGGTACGGTCGTTGTTAATGATGAACAGAAGACAACACTGGATCATGTATATGCCGGTGGTGATATCTCCCAGGGAGCAGCGACTGTAATCCTGGCTATGGGTGACGGAAGACGTGCTGCTGCCGCAATAAATGAGGACCTGAACAGACAGTAAATTCATATAGCAAAAGTATATTCCTCTCCCTCCTGCCGCTGAGGCAGGAGGGAGAATTTATTAATGACAGACGGTAAAAATCAGCCGTCTCTTTTCTGCAGCTCTGCCAGAACATCAGCCATTGTAAGTCCCTGATCTTCTAAAAGTACCATCAGATGATAAATCAGATCAGCTGATTCAAAGACCAGATCTTCCGAGTTTTCAGCAAGAATAAGCTCAATGGCTTCTTCACCGCATTTCTTTTTAATTTTACCAGTACCCTTCTCAAAAAGATGGGTTGTATAGGACCCGGCAGGCATCAAACGGTGACGTTTCTGGATAGTGGAGGTCAGCGAAGCAATGATTCCTTCCTGGAGACTCAAGCTCTCTTCCAGCTCTTCATGTTCCTCAATATCGTGCTCTTTAATAAGACCTTCATAAGCGTCTCCGGCTGCACCGGCTGGAAGGAGGGTATAGTAGTAATTTCCTCTTTTCTCCAGAATCTTGAAATTGCCCTCACCCGCATAGGGCAGTATCCGCCCCGTCTCCGGATGGGTCAGCCAGAGGCTGCCCTGTTCACGACTCTTGGAAAATCCTTTCTCATCCATAAGGGCGGCAGTTGTTTTGCCCCCGTCAATTTCAATTATTAATCCAAGTACTGTTCCGCGGCTCACCAGTTATACTCCTCATCCTCTTTCTGAAAATCTGAAAGGGCTTTCTCAAGGTCAATCCTTCCTTCGTAATAAGCCTTTCCGGTTATTATCCCTTTGACCAGGGGATCACCGTTGTCACAGACATTCTTCATATCATCCTGACTGCTGATGCCTCCTGAGAGAGTAATAAGAAGCCCCGTTTCCCGGGCCATTCTGTTTGTACTTTCCAGATCCGGCCCGGCAAGGGTTCCGTCTCTGTCTATATTTGTATAGATAATATTCTCAATACCCATGGAGGCACATTTTTTACCAAGATCTGAATCTTTCAGAGCTGTTCCTTTCTCCCAGCCCGAAACCTTGACCTCGCCGTCAAGGGCATCAATTCCTGCAATAAAAACTTTTCCGTAGGATTTAATCCACTGATCAACAAGTTCAGGAGTCTTTGCCAGGATTGTCCCGACAATGAGCTTATCCACACCGATCTCCAGAAGTTCTTTAACATCCTCATCCCTTCTGACTCCGCCACCCAGTTCAAGTATTCCCGAAAACACAGAACGTATTTTACGAAGGGCCTCCCGGTTATTCTTTCCCTCTCCACGGGCGGCATCCAGATCTACAAGATGAAGCCGTTTCACACCCAGTTTCTGAAAAGCTCTTGCGGCTACAGCCGGGTCACTCTCATAAGATTTGACCTCGTTGTAATCGCCCTTATAGAGACGGACACATTCTCCACCAAGTAAATCAATTGCAGGTATTATTACCATTATATTCCTTCCTCTCTTACAGGAGTTTTTTACACACCTTCAGGGAATCATTATTAAAATTAATCTGAAACCTTCCAGCGGATCTCTTCGCCGGCCATCAATGGTACGGATCCCCCGATCAGTGCTGGTACTGTCCAGGACTCTTTCTTTAGACTGAGACTCTCTGAATTCAAGGGAAGTCCATAAAACTCCGCACCCTTCCTACTGACAAAGTCCTCAAGCTTATCCAAAGCTGATTCTCTCTCAAATAGTTCAGCAAGGAGGGGCAGGGCAACTGGAGCCGTAAATGCACCCGCACCGCAGCTGGAACTCTCTTTTGAAGCTCTTGGATGGGGAGCGCTGTCAGAACCGTAAAAAAGGCGGGGATGTCCACTGCAGACAGCATCCACAAGAGCTCGGCGATCCTCCTCTTTCTTTACAACAGGCTTGCAGAAAAGGTGAGGTTTGAGTGCTCCCCCCATAAGGTCATCCAGAGTAAACATCAGATGATGGGTGGTGACAGTTCCGGAAATATGTTCCGGTAACTGCTCAAGAAATTTTATACTCTCCCGGCAGCTTAAATGTTCCATAACAATTCTGAGCTTCGGGTAGTCTCTGACAATCTGTTCAAGTTCTTTCAGATAAGAGATTTCTCTCTCCAGTACCGGTTTCTCCGGATGCTCTCCGTGAATGCTGAGAACCATTCCCTCGGCCTCCATTGCCTCCAGGAGTCCGGGAATCTGTCTGTAGGATGAAATTCCATCTTCAGAGTTGGTAGTCGCTCCGGCGGGATAAAGTTTTCCGATAATAGCTCCGGCTTTTTTCATCTCCCCCACAGTTTCTGCAGGCATCTCGGGTAAAAGTTTAAAAGCCATCAGAGCCTCCAGCCCCGGGGCCTCAGTCTCAATGGCTTTTTTATAGGCCTGCATCCCGGCAGGATCAGTTACAGGAGGAAGAGTGTTGGGCATAACCAGAGCCCTGGCAAAAGAGCGGGCTGTTTCCCTGGCATAGAATCCCATCTGTTCACCCTGTCTCAGATGAAGATGGAGATCATCAGGTTTTCTGATTTTTATAACAGTCATATCCTATTCCTTCTTCTCTTCTTCAGTATCTTCCACCGGCGGATCTGCGATCCAGACCTCTTCACCATTTTGATTTACATAAACAAGAAGATTATCCTTCACCATCAGAGCAAGCTCTCCCTTGAAGTCCTCTCCGTAATCATAAATACGGTCGATCATCAATTCGCCCTTTGTGTCGATAAATCCCATTTTCCCATCTATCTGAACTCTGCTGAATCCCTGGGAAAAATCACCGGCAAAACTGTAGACTGCATCTATGACGGTCTCCCCTTTCTTATTGATAAATCCAGCCTTGCCATTTTCTACGACAAGTATGAGGCCTTCTTTCAGTGATGAGGAATAACCAAATTTATGGGGAATAATCAAACGGCCTTTCCTGTCGATATATCCTCCCAGACCTTTATGAACAACCAGGGCCAGACCTTCAGAGAAATCTCCGGCAAACTCATATTCACAGGGAATAATCAGATCACCTTTCTTATTGATAAAGCCGCTTTTTCCATCCTGAATAACCAGGGCAAGACCATCGTTGAAATCACCCATATATTCATAAGGAAGCTCTTTTAGATGATCACCTTTTTTATTGATGAGATATGTTTTTTTATCTTCAAAATAAACAGGGCAGAGTCCATCTGAAAAATTACCGCCCCTCAGATAAACAGAAGGTATAACCGTTTCGCCCTTTTTGTTGATATAACCGACGCGTCCGTCCCTGACAACCAGTGCCAGACCCTCGCTGAAAGGTGAAGCAGAATCAAAATTCTGTGTATCAAGAATTTCACCTTCCGTATCAATAAAATAGAGTGAGTCCTCAATGGAAACCAGGGCAAAGCCTTCTGAAAAACTATCACCCTTATCGTAAACAGCATCGAGTACCGTTTCGCCCCGGCTGTTTATATAACCCACCTTTTCACCGGTGGATACGGGATATAGATCGTTTGTACAGGATACAGCTGTCAGTGCCAGCAGGAGCACAGCCGGAAGTAGTCGCTTCATGAAAATCCTCTTTCTGGAAATTTGCTCTTATTGTATAGAATTCCACCTCTTAATGTAATACATCTCTTATCAATCAATAGAGAAATCGCTATTCCCAATGCAGAGGATATGTCTTAAAATATCTTTGAAAAGCCGAATACAAAACTATAGCCCAGACTGGAGAGATACCTTGACGCGACATGAAAGCATCCGCTACATCCATCTTCGTGCGGAGGAGTGCGGATATTCTGCAGAAATTCTGGATAAGGTCCGGAAAAAACTGGATACTCTTCTGGAAGAAGAACTTGAATCTCTAAAGAAAATTTCTGAAGCCGCATTCAGAACCTGGTGCACAGAGCTTAAAGAATAAGGATTAAAAATGACCAAGAAGACAATTCCCTTCACAAAAGATGACCTTGACCGGATTTCTGCCGATCACAGCACCCCCTTTCATATCTATGATAAAGAGGCCATTGAGAAGAATGGCAGAGCCCTTATGGATGCCTTCTCCTGGGTTCCCGGCGGTTTCAAGAATTTCTTCGCAGTCAAAGCACTACCCAATCCCTATATTATTAAAATGCTCAAAGCCCTGGGTATGGGAGCGGACTGTTCCTCTCTGCCTGAACTGATTCTTGCTGAAAAAGCAGGATTGAAGGGCGAGGAAATTATGTTCACTTCCAACGACACTCCCATGGAAGAGTATGAAAAAGCTCTAGAACTGGGAGCTATAATCAACCTGGATGATATTACTCACCTGGACTATCTTCATAAGGGTCCCGGCCTTCCACAGCTGATCTGTTTTCGCTATAACCCCGGTCCTCTGAAAGAGGGAAATGCTATTATAGGATCTCCTGAAGAGGCAAAATACGGCTTTACAAGAGAGCAGCTCAAAGAGGGATACAGAAAGGCCGCTTCCTACGGTGTGAAACGTTTCGGCCTGCATACAATGGTAGCCTCAAACGAACTGGAATCATCCTACTTCGTTGAGACAGCAATTCTCCTTCTGGATCTGGTCAGAGAAATATCCGAAGAAACAGGAATCTCATTCGAATTCATCAACCTGGGAGGCGGTGTAGGTATCCCCTATAAACCCGAAGACAATCCCGTGGATATTGATTTTGTTTCAAAAGGTATCGAGAAGGCCTACAAGGAGAAACTGGAAGGAACAGTAAATGAAGGCACCCTGAGGGTTCTGATGGAGTGCGGCCGTGTAATCACAGGACCTTACGGATACCTTGTAACCAGGGCAATCCACAAAAAAGATACCTACAAGCATTACATCGGAGTTGATGCCTGTATGACAGACCTGATGAGACCCGGAATGTACGGTGCCTACCACCATATCACCATCCCCGGCAAAGAAGGCAATGCTGCAGATCACAAGTATGATGTCGCCGGTTCACTATGTGAAAATAATGATAAGTTCGCCATAGACAGATATCTGCCTTTTATTGAAAACGGAGACTACATTGTAATCCATGACACCGGAGCCCACGGTCATGCCATGGGATTCAACTATAATGGAAAACTCCGCCATGCTGAACTTATTCTCAATGAAGATAAATCAGTTCGTCTAATCAGAAGAGCAGAGACCATTGAGGACTACTTTGCAACTCTTGATTTTACAGAGCTGTAGTCCGGAATCATTGTGATCGGCTGTCTATACCTGGAAAAAAGTATCCGTGATTCTCTACCTGCCGAGGTACATTCCCTGTCTCAGCACAGATTTCTGACAATACAGGACCAAAGTGAAGCAAGACAGCTGGCAGTCTTCCTCAGAAAGGCTGAATATGTAGAAGAGACAGTGAAGGCTGGAGAATTATATCTGACAGGTTTACTGACGGATTTCTACCGGACTCTGATAGACAGCTATATGGTTTCTCTGAGACAGACGGGGGCTGATATCAGTCTCGGGGGAATGATTCCTACTGATGATGAGTACAGCTGGAATGCCTTTCTGAAACGCCTTGATAAAAGTTTTCCTGTACAAACAACAGGAGATCTCTCCTCTCCCCCTGAAATCCTTGAAAAAAGAATAATTGACAGCCTGACCCTGAAACTGCTGAACAGTAATATGGGCTGCAGAAAATTGAAAAAGCTCTTTTCAGATACGGGCATCAAAGGAAAAGCATATAATAATCAGCTGACACAGCTGGAACTGTTCATAAAAAAGTTCCCCGTTCCTTCAGAATGGAAGGATGATCTTATATCCCTTCTGAAGGCACCCGAAAAGAAATTCCCCGACTCTCTTGAGGAACAGATACGCTTTATCAGCAGCTCCGAGCTGTATTCCTTTATTTCGGACAAAAAGCATCTCCTTTCAGGACTCGATCTGATGAGAGAGGACAGTAAAATCGGCTTAAGCGGTCCGGGACCTGTAGAGGGGATAGACTTCTCCTTTCATGAGGATAATGAGGCCCATTTTTCCATCGACTCCGACTGGATGCCGAACCTTATCCTCATTGCAAAAAACTGCTATGTCTGGCTGTATCAACTTACTCAGAAATACAGCCGACCTGTCGAAACCCTCAACGACATCCCCTCAGAGGAGCTGGATGAACTGAGACGAAGAGGAATAACCGGATTGTGGCTTATCGGTATATGGGAAAGAAGCGTTGCCTCAAAATCCATAAAACGGATATGCGGCAACCCTGAAGCCGAAGCGTCGGCCTACTCTCTGATGGATTATCGGATTGCTGATGATCTTGGAGGAGAAGAAGCACTTGCCGCCCTCAGGGACAGATGTCTGCAGAAAGGTATCCGCCTTGCCAGTGATATGGTACCAAACCATACAGGTCTTGATTCAGTCTGGATGCAGGAACACCCTGAATATTTCCTGCAGCTACCCGAAGCCCCATTCCCCAACTACAGCTTTGAAGGACCCGACCTGAGCAGCAGCCCCGACATAAGTCTCTTCCTGGAGGAGGGATACTACAACCGGAGTGATGCAGCTGTCGTTTTTCTGAGAAAGGATAATAAAAGCGGCGGTAAAAAATATATCTATCACGGTAATGACGGCACATCCATGCCCTGGAATGATACGGCTCAACTTGATTTTTTAAACCCGGAAGTACGAGAGGAACTCATCCATCAGATACTGCTGGTAGCGGAAAAATTCCCCATTATACGCTTTGATGCCGCCATGACCCTGGCACGAAAACATGTTCAGAGACTATGGTTTCCCAAACCAGGAGACGGAGGCGCCATTCCATCACGGTCAGCTTACAGCATGAGTGAAAAGGAATTCAGGGAGAAGATGCCCGAGGAATTCTGGAGAGAAGTTGTTGATCGGATCAATACAGAAGCTCCCAACACTCTGCTTCTGGCTGAAGCTTTCTGGATGATGGAGGGATACTTCGTACGTAACCTCGGTATGCACAGGGTCTATAATTCCGCCTTTATGAATCTACTGAAAACAGAGAGTAACAGTGAATTCCGAAAAATCCTGAAAGAGACACTCAAGAGCAATCCAAGAATTCTGAAACGCTTTGTCAACTTCATGAATAACCCGGATGAAGACACTGCTGTCACACAATTCGGAAAGGGAGATAAATATTTCGGTATCTGTACCCTGATGGTCACTCTGCCGGGTCTGCCAATGATCGGACACGGCCAGATGGAGGGTCTGACAGAAAAATACGGAATGGAGTACAGAAGGGCCTATTTCAACGAGGAAGAGGATCGGGAGCTGTTGGATCGTCATGAGAGAGAAATATACCCACTCATGAAAAAAAGGCTTATATTTGCCGGAGCCAAACAGTTTCATCTCTTTGACTACATTGTTCAGGAAAAGGTCAACGAAGATGTTTATGCCTTCTGCAACTCACGGGATCAAGACCAAGTTCTGGTTTTCTACAACAACAGCAATACCCTGACAGAGGGAAGAATATTCCGTGAATGTACCAAGGCGGTCAACAGCGACGATGGTGAACGACTGGATAAAGAGAACAATGATATCGCCACCCTAATGGATCTCAACGAGACGGGATACACTGTTCTTTTCGAAGCAAAGAAGAGGCTGTGGTATATACATCGCAACCTTGATCTTATTAAAAACGGTCTTCCCGTAAAACTATACGGTTATCAGTCCAAGGTATTCTCACCCATAAGGCATCAGGAAGATGATGAAGAGCGAAGACTCGAAAAGCTGAAGCAGAAAATAGGAGACCGCGGAGTTCCTGATCTGGACCGAGCCCTCCGCTACTCCGAACTTGAACCTCTCATACATATGATGAAAACTTTTATGGCTTCACGGGTAATAGACACAGCTGTTATGAGCGACCTGATAACAATGTTCTCAAGGGATCTGAATAAGATCAGAAAGATTCTTAATCAGAATAAAAAACCCGTAAGAGAGGAACAGAAACTGCTGGAGGACATTATCCGCCCCTCCTTTATGTCGCTGATGCTCTGTGAACTTAATGATACAAGCCTGTTCTATATGACCCGTTTTTATCAACTCTGGACAGAAGAAAAAGAATCTTCCATAAGACTCTGGAACAGAATACTTCAAGACGAAGACTTTGCCCCGTGGCTGGGGATAAACCGTTATAAAGACATTTTATGGTACAATAAAGAGAGCATGGATGAGGCCTTCTGGTGGTTCAGCATTCTGTCGACTCTTCGTCTTCTGAACATGAGATCAACAGAACTGAGCAGCAAAGCAACTGACCAACATATATCTTCTCTAAGCAGACTGCAGTGCCGGTTGGGAGAATCAGAATACAGACTTTCCCATGTTCTGGATGAAGACACAGAGAGCATGAATGAATAAGAATAAGGAATGGATATGAGCAAAACTGTATTGATCATTGGAAGTGAGACTCTTCTGGGTAGAAAGCTTATCGAAGTATATCTTAACAGTGCCTATAAGGTTATTGCCCCGGTCATGACCACACAGGAGACTTTAAAAAGATCAGAAAAGACAAACCTACAGGTAATCCCCTGGAACAGAAGCTCTCTTGTATCGGCCAAAACAGTAATGCGTGAAGTTTTAAGAAATTTATCATCTCTGGATAAAGCAATTGTGGTTAATCCCGAAATCAGCGAAACTTCTGTCCTCGAAGAGTGTGAAACCGAAAAGCTGGATGAAGCTCTCTACACTTATACCCACGGTACTCTGTACCTGATCAAGGAGATCCTGGACTATTTTAAAAAACAGGAGAAAGGGATACTGGCCTTTGCTGAAACTGAAAAGGGTCTCAGCACAGAATCTATAATTCCCTCTATTATAAGGGGAGGGTTCCACAATATGGCTGAATCGATTCTCCTCTCGTCCTCGGGCAGCGACATACGATGCGCCTTTACATCCCGCTTGACTGAAATGGAAGACTATGCACAATTCATCAAGGGGATTCTCAAGTCCGGAGAGCCTAAGATAAACGGTGAATGGCTTCAGTTCTCCGAAAAGAAAGCTCTTTTTCAGAGCCTCCCCATAATCAAAAGAAAATAACTGCTCCTACTGACGCAGATTAATCCTGGAGGATTCCGTGAAACTTTGGATGAAATATACTCTTTCCGCCGCTTTTGGGCTTATCCTGGCCCTGTTGATACCAGAAAATCAGATCTTTGACGGAACACTTACGGTTATTGCCGAACTGACACTCAGGGCAGGTCGTTTCCTTGTTTTCCCATTGGCCTTTTTCTCTCTGAGTATCTCTGTATGCCAGTTAAGGAGAAGCGGTGACCTGTGGAAAGTTCTCCTGCGTCTGCTGGGACTCAGTGCCGCGGCAGCATTTCTGTACACCCTTGTTGCCGTAGGCCTCTCCTTTATCATTCCCGTTCAGCGTATTCCAATCCTCACAGATTCTTCGGGATGGCAGTCTGCAATCCCCTTCAGGAACAGAATATTCAATCCTGGAACTGCGGAATATCTGCGGGGACTGATCCCTGTAAACGGTTTTGAAATTTTTCATACAGCCGGGAATTTTATTCTGCCTGCCCTACTATTCGCATTTTTTCTGGGAACTCAGCTCTATCATGACAAAGAAGAAGCCGAACCGGTATACAACCTCTTCGATTCCTTCAGCCGGATGTTCTATAAAATGACCGGTCTCTTTACTTCATTCCTGGCATTTACCCTTTTCAGCCTCAGTTTTGATGCAGTCAGACATATCAGACAGATCCCCGACCTGGGATCATATTTCACACTGATCCGCCTTGTTGCGGTTGCATCTGTGATTATTCTTTTTATTCTGCAGCCTCTGGCGGTCTATCTGCTTACCCGGAAAAACCCCTATAGAGAGATGATGACATTTCTCCCCGGGATGATTTCAGCCATGTTCAGCGGAGATAATTTTATCAATATGCTGGTAATGACTAAAACCCTCAAAGAGAACGGAGGAGTCAAAAGGAAACTGTCCGCTCTTTCCCTGCCGTTTTTCACACTATTTTCCCGCTCAGGATCCGCTCTTATTACGGCTGTGAGTATGCTGACAATATTAAAATCCTATTCCAGTCTGGAACTAACGGCTTTCCAGGTTTTCTGGGTTATCGGAATATCAATAATTGTCTCCTACACCCTCTTTTCCCAGTCCTATCTTGGTGTTTATACGGCCCTTATAACAGCCTGTGCATTTTACGGAAGAGGTCTGGTGGATGGATATATTCTAATTCTCCCCGTTCTGCCTATTCTGATTCTGATTGCCGGACTTCTTGATGCAGTGAACTCAGCCTATCTAACCCTTTGTTTCAGTTATGATAAGGAATTAAGAATAGCCGAAGAGCCGGAAGATTTTATTTAACCAGGACTCTGATACCGAACTGAAAGCTGAGCATCAGACCATCGCTGAAGGGGAGCCCCCTATCCAGCCAGACATTGTAGAAAGGAAGCGCTGTTTCGACCTTGAAGTTGAAACCGAAACGTTCTGTCAGAGGGTTGTAATACCAGACACCGACGGTAAAGTACAGGAATTCTTTCATCAGGGTTTTGAACATATCAGCCCGGTCTTCCTTACCCGGTCCAAAGAGGGGAAACTGAAAGTTTAAAGCAGGAGCGACCTGTATTCCGATTGTATGACGCTCCTTGAATGTAAATCTGTATCCCGCAGCAGGCTGCAAAAACAGAGAACTTACAGAAAGTGAATTAATATTGGAATAATCAACCGGAATCGTATAATCCCTGTCGGGTAAATACTCAAGAGTCTCACCGTAATAGAATATTGATGGTCTGAAAAACCAGTGCTCGTCTATACTGAAGAAAACTGACACACCTGGAATAAAGGTCAGGGTATCAGGACCGCTGTCTCCCTTTTCTGTATCATAGCCTTCATTATTCTTCCATAGAAAACCCATCTCTCCATCTATACCTTCATAGTTCAGTGAGAGCGCAGAGAGATCTGCTGCTGCAAAAAAGATAAGTACTAATAATATTGAAAAAATGGATTTCCTCATGTCTTCAATATATATCGCTTTAGATAAAAAAAAAAGCGGAGAAAATCTCCGAAAGATTCTCTCCGCTCCAATTATATTATTCTGAAAGGGTTTCAGCTCAGTGTTTTTTCCTCTTTAAGGAAGTTTTCAACAAAGGATTTTACATCCTTCAGGGGAATATTTTTCTTTTCACCGGTTTTTCTGATCTTCAGTTCAAGCTCTCCGGCCTCCAGAGAACGGGCACCGATTATGATCTGCAGAGGATATCCGATAAGGTCGGCATCCTTGAATTTAAATCCTGCACGTTCATCCCTGTCATCCAGTAGAACATCTACTCCAGCCTCTTTCAGACTGTCATACAGATCTGTTCCAGCCTGTACCACCTCATCTTTATTCATCTGCAGAGGAAGGATAACAACTTCAAACGGTGCAATTGCTGCAGGCCATATCATTCCGTCCTCATCATGGTTCTGCTCAATGGCGGATGCCATGGTCCGGCCTACACCTATGCCGTAACAACCCATGACAGCGGGGTGGGACTTACCGTCCTTATCCAGATAGTTACAATCCATGGCCTTACTGTATTTGGTTCCCAGATAAAAAACCTGACCAACCTCAATACCTCTATGAGCTTCCAGTTTTCCATCACATTTAGGACAGCGATCTCCGGCCTGAGCAAAACTCAGATCACCGAGAATATCAGCCTTGTAATCTCTGCCGAAATTCACATTCAGACTATGATAATCATTTTTATTGGCACCGCTGACCATATTCTGTTTTTCTGTTACAGAATAGTCTGCAATTATGCGGACCTTCTTCTTCAGACCCACAGGCCCGGCAAAGCCGGTTCCGGCTCCTGTCACTTCCAGAACTGCTGCATCATCTGCCAGGAGAACTCCATTGGCACTGAGGGCGGTCTGAAGTTTTGATTCATTGATCTCAAGATCGCCCCGGATCAGAACCAGAACAGGCTCTTCATCCACAATATAAATAATGCTCTTGATAAAATCTGATTCATCCCGCTTTAAAAATCCGGAGATGTCCTCAATACTTTTACAGTCAGGAGTATGAATATCTTCAAGGGATTCCATTCCTTCATCAGACAGCTGAGCTGCTTCTCGAGGACTTACTGCTTTTTCCGCATTGGCCGCATAATCACAACTGTCACAGCTGAGAATAAGATCTTCCCCGCTCTGGGCTAAAACCTGGAACTCATGGCTCATATCTCCACCGATATTACCGGTTGCCGCATCAACAGCCCTGAAGCTTAAGCCGCAGCGTTTGAAAATCGTAGTATAGGCATCATACATTTTCCAGTACATTACCTTTGATGCTTCTTCATCCACATCAAAGCTGTAACCGTCTTTCATTATGAATTCACGGCCTCTCATCAGACCGAAACGGGGACGAACCTCATCACGGAATTTTGTCTGTACCTGAAAGAGATTCCAGGGAAGCTGTTTATATGATTTTAGAACCTTGGAAACCATATTGGTCATGACTTCTTCATGGGTTGGACCCAGACAGAAATCTCCATTCTTTCTATCCTTGAAGCGGAGAAGTTCAGGACCGTAATATCCCCAACGGCCACTCTCTTCCCAAAGCTCTGCAGGCTGAACAATAGGAAGCAGAACTTCCTGACAACCCTTTTTTTCCAGTTCTTCCCGGATAATAGTTTCAATTTTACTGAGGCTCTTTTTAGCCAGTGGCAGATAGTTATATATACCGCTGGCCAACTGCTGGATCATTCCTGCTCTGAACATAAGCTGATGACTCGGTACCTGGGCCTCCCGGGGTACTTCTTTCATTGTCTGGTAAAAGAGCTGGCTGATACGCATTCTGTCTCCTCATTCTGAACTGATTAGTTCTTTCTCTATTTAATTGTCTGACTATTATATCCAAAGAGTGGTATTTCTCAATACAGGATAGAATTGATTTCTTTGGAATCATAAAAAAAACCGCCCTTAAACAGGCGGTTCATACTGTAAAAAGAGAAGAATAAGCCATCAACGGATTCTTACGGTCTCCACCATGTATCGGATATTCAGATCATTATCAATTTTTGCAATAATAATGATGATGGATTTATTCTCAGGATCTGTCAGAACCCTCTCTATTCTATAAGATGATATCCCTTTACGCTTAAAATCAGGATGTCCGATTACGAACGGTACTTCCACTCCACCGGATCCTGTGAATGTCATCTCAATATAAAAAGATGAATCACTGGATTTACCGTCATCATCAAGGTCAGCACTCTGAATCAATTCCATTGAAAAACGTGAACCAGTTTCAAAATCTCTGAAATCCAGAACATCTATAGACTCTTCGCTGTCACTGATTCTTATATAGAGGGGACGTCCCTTCTTCAGGTAATCAATATTATATTTTTTTCTTGCGCTTCCTGCTGTTTCCAGAAGAGAAAACAGCGCTCCGTCAGGAGACTGACCCGGCTCAATGGTCCCGGTATATTCTCCTGAGAAAAGACCTGCGGGAACAAATTTGTTTTTACTGATGTCCACTAGGTACAGGTCTGCATAGCTCTGGGAGATATCTGCAGCAAAACCATATTGTCCAAAGAAAAAATAGTTACCGTCAGGGGAAAAACCCAGATTTACATACTCTGCTTTATCACCGGCTGATATTGTACCTACCAAAACCAGGCTTAATGCTGTTAGTAATAGAATCGTCTTCTTCATGATTTTACCTCAATATTATTATCGAACATCTAAAAACATACTGTAGATAAATTTTCACATTTTGACGTTTTTGAGGATTTAGTCTTTAATAGAGAGTATGATCCTAATTTTCAGAAAGTATATTGTCCGTATTCTGCTCTATCTCTCAGGTCTGGCCCTTATTATTGTGGCAGTCTGGTCTTTTCTCAATTACGGTAACCAAATGTCCCGGAGCTGGGCAGAAGAACAGATATGGTGGACCCTCTATTCAGACATACCTTCAACTGGGCTGCTGAAGGCACTCTCCCTGAGCGCACAGCTCCTATTCGCCTTTCTGATGAGCCTCATCATTTCCAATCAGATTAAAAGAAATCCCTCAGCCGAACTCTCCTTCTTTTATCTGTTTTTGTTTTCATTTTCTCTTCAGATTTTCCGGCTGCCTAATCTGATTGATCCTTCACATTTCCTGGCCGATTCCGGCCTGATTACAAGAATTATATACTTCAGCAGGATACTTGCCCTGACAGCCCTTTTTTCTGCATCCCTGTTCAGCTCGGGCCTGCAGATTCAGAAATTCGGAATGGTGCTGTTGTTGATTCTTCTTACAGCATTTACCCTTTCCAGTATTTTACCTATCAATATCAGCTCCATCAGCGGTGCCCTTCTGAACCGGATAGCAAAAGAAGAGTACCTTGCATTGCTGTGTATTATTCTTGAATTGCTTACGGTGCTGACCTATATCTCGGCAGCCTACAATCAGGGAAGACCCGAATATTACCGTCTGGCAACTCTCAGTCTACTGATCATTGCAGGATACGAAATGCTTTTCTTTCTGCATACTCCCTTTATAATACCTGGCTTTGCCTGCCTGTTACCGGGAACCATTCTATTTATACGTACGAGTAGAAAGTTGTTTCTCTGGAGTTAAATCAGAAAAGAATCATCTGGGCTATCAGGCCCGTTCCAATTGGAATTATAATATTATCCAGGTCTTTTGAAGGAAGTGCTTCCAGAAAAGTGGCCGAAATTGCAACAATAAGTACAGCGGTTGTATTTCCTGACAGAGTCAGTCCTGCAATAAAAACTGAAACGAAACAGGTAAGTGATCCGCTTAAAGTCTTACCGCCGGTAAAAGGAATTTTGTATCCGCCGAAAAGTTTTCCCGCCAGACTTGAAAGTCCATCTCCGAATGCCAGAGCATAGATTGCAATGGTTGCCGCCGGATGAGGATAAAGAAGAAGTGCAGCCAGAGCACCGAGTCCCAGGGTTACCGGTCCCAATACAAAATGGCCCTTGTCACGATCTCTTGAAGCAAGAGCAGTGATATCAGAAATTATAGGAACAAAATGCCCTTTTCCTCTGAGATATTCAGCATATGTGTACACAAGTATCCCGACGATAAGGAGCATCGTCGTCAAACGATAATTCCACGCTGCCAGTGTAGGCACCAGAGCAATCATCAAATGAATTGATTTTCTGATAAATTCTTTTTGTACAGTATCAAGAATCAGTCTTTTTGTACTTGCTGTTCCATCATTGTGAAACAGGAAATTTTCTCTTCCGGGCATGCTTACATTAAAGCAAGGACCATACCAACCAGTCCTATTTAATCCACAATCAATTAAGACCTTGTATTATATGACTTTAATAAATTATCAGATTTCATTATAAAGGAACTACACGGATACTGTATCTTTTTGTATACACAGGATGTTCATTTATTACTACTCTCCCAGAGGCAATACACCCTGTCCATAGTCTTTAAAAGGAATGATCACCCATTTATTTATGTCAGCCATGTCTGCTGCGATCTGACCCAGAGCAACATCTTTGGTCATTTCGGCAACCACATAGTACTTGTCTTTAAAAGGAATATTGGCTCCTTCGGCGGGAACAGCAACTGCCGCCATGGCATGACTGAATTCCCTGGAAACCATCAGCAGCGCCGGTATATCCATAGTGTTCAGCAGTATGACATAAATCAAAGCCAACGAATCACAGTCCCCTGTCCGGGTAAGAAGAGACTCGGTTGAAGTCATAAGATCAGAAAAACGCTCTGTACTCCCATATTCAAATTCCTGAAGCCATTGCAGAAGAATTCGCGCCTTTTCGGTATCTTCAACTGCCAGAAAATCCTCCTGGATCTGAGCTGCAAGATCCTTCAGATCTTCAGCACTGTTTCTGTAAATCATCTGATAATAGCGTTTCCAGGCTTCATCAAATAACTCTGGCTCTCCGTAGGCAGAAAGTATGGACGCCTCCCTTTCAATAAGAAGTCTGCCGGCCTCTTCGCGGGCATCATTCCACTCATATTCAAGAACTCCTTCAGGATACTCAAGAGTACTTATCTGATTTTCACTGCCAGCAGATGCAATTAAAGAGCTAATGGGACCTGCTTCACTACGACTCTGTTCGTCAGGAGAAAATCCGTCCAGGCATGAAAGGATAAGAGGCAGGGCATTTTCATAATTATCGGGGGAAGTAATAACCGTAAGATAATAATCAAAATCATCCCTGTTTATAAACAGAAACCATCCTCTGATCTGTACTCCTTCAGAATCAAGACTGAGATCCGCCAGAGTACATGGGCTGCCTCTGTACAGAAACTGGGATCTGTCTTCCTCAAGGATGGTCAGAGCTTCAAGGTGATTATCAATCATGGCAGTATCTGAACTGTAAAGATCTCCGGGGTAGACAGATATCTGGAAAATAATATCCTCCCCGGGATTAATAAAAGAGATCCTGTTTTGTTCCTCCTGAGAAAACAGATTCCATCCTTCAGGAAGAAAAACGGAACTGCCGCTGTCACCAAGAAGCCACTCTCCTGCAGAGAGGGAAAACAATGGTAAAACCAGAACAAAAAAGACAAGAACTCTTATTTTCAAAGTATTAAACCCGATCCTTTACGCCTGCCGCTTTTCCATCTGAAAAAGAAGAGGCAGAGAATTCCCGACAGAATCATCGCAAAACAGAAAATCTGTCCCGTTGTAAAATTCAAAAGTGAGGAAAAGATATAGTTTGGAGAGGGGTCTCCCAGCAATATGGGAAAATCCAATCCTTCATCAGGCTCTCTGAAATACTCGATAATAAAACGAAAAGTCCCGTATCCTATAAGATACCAAGCCGTGACAGCACCCTCGAATTTCTTCCGTTTTCGAACAATAAACCACAGAATAAGCCACAGAACGATCCCTTCTGCAAAAGCTTCATACAATTGAGAGGGATGTCTTGGAAGATTTACCGATGACATTGATGAGATATCCATACCTATTTTCGCAGCCGCATCCTGAACCCACTGCTTGTCCGCTGAAAAACGCTCTGCATGAGGAAAGATTATCCCGACTCTGGATGTAGTGACCCTTCCATAAAGTTCGGCATTTATAAAATTCCCCAGACGCCCGAAAGTGTAACCCAGGGGTACACCCAGCACGATTCTGTCCGCCATGGCGGGAAAGTACCATTTATTTTTATAGGAGAACAGAATTCCCCCAAGGACAGCACCTATAAGCCCTCCGTGATAGGACATTCCCTGGAGACCCACAAACCGTCCTCCCATAAAGGGCCAAAAGATAAGCCACGGTTTACGCCAGTAAATACCGGAAGTATCGTAAACAAGAGCAGAAATGAGTCTAGCTCCCAGAATGAGTCCCAGAATCAGATAGAAAAAAAGATTTGAGACATCGTCGTCACTAACTTCGATTGATTCTTCCTTCATCTGACGCCTGAACAAAAGAAAGGCAACCCCGAAGGCCAACAGATACATAAGTCCGTACCAGCGGACCGGAAGTCCCGGAATAATCTCGGGTTTAATCCATTCAGGAAAATATATATAAAGCATTTTATGTCCTTATCAGGATATTGATCTGGTAGTTATTTTACCGGTTGAACTGTCAAAAAAGACAGTGACAGATGTCATTTTTTCTTTAATTTCCAAGGAACGTCCATGACTCTCAAAGACAACTCCGGGAAAAATAGTATTACTGACTCTCACTTCAGAATCATAGTGAATCTCAAATTTTTCTTTCAAAAAAAAGTTTTTAATCCCCTTCTTCTCCAGAATCTTCAGCATCTGGACTTTCTTCTTACGCAGAGCCATCAGCTTTTTCTGATTTTGTTTCTCTTCAGCTAAAGCAAGCTGAGAATCAATCTGAGGAAGCTGCTCATTGATCTTCTCTATTTCACGGCTTACAACATTTATCTGGTCCTCCACCAGATAATCCTGGCCGAAAGAAATATAAGTCTTTATCTCACGTTCAGATCCAAGAGTACCGGCACTCAAACCGTTTTTCACTTTCAGAATACCCCCTATGATTCTGGTATCTTCTGAATCAGATTTCAGCTGACCGTTGCACTTGACGATACAGTTCATCAGGGCTTTTTTAATTTTCAGGATATCAGTAACCATTATATTGGTCGACTCGGCAAATCCTACAGAGATACTGCCCCCTGAGCGCAGGACAGCCTTTTTGTCTCCCTTGACTCCCTTTCCAATCATAATATTTCCACCGGCTGTCAGGAGGGAGGCTTCAACAACCTCCATGACAGTCAGATCTTTCCCCGCATTGACAAAAATTCCGGAGAGAACAGAACCTGAGATTGCTACTGACCCGGGAAACTGAACATTACCGGTAGCCCTGGAAACATCTCCTCTGATAGTCTGTTTTTCCTTGATATAAATCCTGCCGTTTTCAATACAGAGAAGACCCTTGGCACCGGCTTTCAGAACCTGCTGTCCATCAATCTCTTCCTGGAGAACATTCTTCTCCCGTTCTATCCCTTTGTCATCCTCTCCATAGAGCTGTTCTCCCAGAACATTAAAACCCGTTGATGAAGAATCACCTTTCTGTCCCAGCTCGGCAACAATCTCACCCTCTTCAACAGGAACTGTATTTTTCTTTCCAGGTTCAAGATCTACAAGAAACTTCAGAGACTGTTCTCCCTGAAAAGGAATCTGTCCCTGAGCGACAAGGTGATCGGTTACTATTTTGCCCTCTTCCCCGAGACTGCAGATATTAGTGATCTCATCATCAAGAATTCCCTCAACTATGCCGTTTTGCTCAAGGGCTGTAGCAATTCTCTCTCTGGTAACAGGAGAACCGCTTCCCTGGGGAGATAAAAATGAAATTGTTGCAGACATATGATTATCTGAAAGAGAGACGATAATCTTAGCATCCTGATGTTCACGGACACGGAGAGAATAAACCATTTCCTTACAGCAGTAATCAAGAATTCCATCAATTTTTGATGTGGCGATTCCCTCCTGGATAGCGATATTTTCATATACATTGAGGATAGGATCATTACCTTCTATCCCTTTTATAACCTTGCCGAAAATATCCCTTCCGTCCTTGCCGCCTTTCTGCTGACCGATATGAAAGAGTTTTGTACCCTTACTTACTTTGGCCATTTTTTCTATTTCATCGGGAGGAAAATCTTTGAAAGAGGGAAATTTCTGATTCCGCTCTTTTATTCTCTCTTTTATCAACTGAATATCATTATCTGCCAGATATTCGGCTTCCAGAATGATTTCTCTATCATCCCCTCTTCTGGGATCTTCGCCTCTGGCAAGAAAAATAGTAACTTCCCGATCTTCAGAACTGTTGAAATCAAGAATCTTTTTTTTAACCCGCTCAGCCTCAAAACCGGCAATTTTAAGATCCAACACCCTGGCCCAGGCCTGCTTGAGGTTCAGAGCCCGGCCCCGTCCGGAGCCTTTATATAGATGAAGATTTGCTTCGGTCTTTAGAGAATTCAATTCCAGATCAAATGATCCATCCCGGTCTTTGGTCAGGCAGAAAGACTGAGCACCTTCAGAGCGGCAGCCGCTGATAATAAGTTTTTTAATCTGAGACTCATCAAGCAGGCTCTCATCAGAAAATGAGAGTTTTTTAACAGCCTGCATAACAATGTTAATATCTGGGGGAGGTGCCGATTTATGCCCGGCAATTATATCGATATAACAGTCAACCTTATTATTACTGACCCGTAGACTCCAGCTGTGATTCTGAAAAGGAATCAGATCCAGCCAGTTTTCTCCTTTTCTGACAAAACCGGTCTCTGCGGCAATAAACTCTGATTTTTCCTTCTGGATATTGCGACCCGGGTAAAACTCACCTTCAATAGAGGTAGGAGCCTTCAGCACATTTCCTTTTATATCCTTCCCATCAGAAGGCTCTCCGGAACCGGTGACAACAGTACAGATGACATCACCCTTCTCAAAAAATCCAAGCTCCCTGATAGCAGGAGAGACATCGACCCTGATCTTCTTCTCCTCTTCCTCTTCAACAGTGATTATTTTCTCTTTTCCACTCTTGAATAGACCCTTATCTTTTACCCGCTTGTCCTTCATAACCATGACCTTCATGGTCTGATAGACCAGAGGAACCTTGTTCATGGACCTTATTTTTTCTACAACTTTTTCCAGGTTCGGGGGGTATTTGAATTCAGAGAAATCATAGGTCTGCCCGCTGCCGGGCTTGGGCACTTCTCCTGATGCTATTACATCTGAAAGATAGGGCTCCATGGCTTCAGAAAATTCTATGGCAGTTTCTTCCAGTTTTTCCTGATCGATACCGAAGACAATCCCTTCAGCGGCTAAGAGTTCTTTTAAACTATCAAGACTGTGCGGGTCAGCACTGTCCAGGGGAGTAAATTTTATTTTCGCAAATAGACATTTAGAATCTATTTCTACTTTTAAGCTGCCTCTGAATTCTATACTCATAAAATTTAATTACACTTTAAATCCCGATTCTGACGCTTTGACCAGTTTGGCCTTTATAAACCTGTTCTCTTTCTTCAATTTATTTATTTCATACTGCTGCATTCGGATTGTCTCAATAAGATCTCCCTGGGTAAGGGCACCGCTGTGCAGCAACTCTTCAAGAGACTGAACCTTATCATTAAAATCTGACTCAGCTTCCATTCCTGCAGACTGATAGGAAAATTCCGCATCAAGATTTGAAAGATTGATCCTTTCATCCATCTTAATCTCCAGAACCTTGTCGCATATTCTGTAAATACCCTGAGAGACAACGGCTCCTGGTTTGTATTTTATTACAGGAAGTCGGGAATTAAGAGCTTTTTTCTGAAATTCATCTCTATAGAGTACTCCCAGAAAATCCAGATTAACTCCCAGATAATCCCTGACGGATATTATCAGTTTATCAACCTTCTGCAGATCATCCGGATTATCCATCATGTTCATTACAAGTCTGGGCTGAAAATGTTTCTTTTTCTCTTCAAACAGATCGGCTCCTGCCATATCCAGATCCCGAAGCTTATCCACAAGATTTGAGAGATAGACTTTTTGGAGAGAAACTCCATCTTTCCTTAAAGTCTCAAGATAACTCATTGCGGGAGATTTTCTATTAAATGAAGTATAAAGCATCCTGAAAAGAACATTCTTTATAAACAGATACGCATTGAGGGTTGCCGTAAGAGTAGGAGTGGTGACAATAATACCGCATCCTGCAATCAGGAAAAAATCAAGGATAGTACTATTGGATCCTGCTCCGAGGTCCATCACCAGGTAGTCGGCATCAAGGGATGTCATCCTGTTTATTAGTTTTTTCTTCTGGGGAGTCGTGATGTTGGCGGCCCCGGGGACTTCTCCCTCACCGGAGATAAAACGGAGGTTTTTATAATCCGTATCCTGAATTATCTCTTCAATTTTCTGCTTGGGATTGTTTATAAAGGAACCAAGTCCGATGGTAGAGGGTTTCTGTCCTATTACCAGATGGAGATTGGATCCCCCGAGATCGAGGTCCGCTAAAATAACTTTTTTATCATTTTCGGCCAATCCAATAGCCATATTGGATGCTAATAGGGATTTTCCCACTCCGCCTTTACCACTAGCGACAGCAATTACTTGCATGAATCAAACTCCCGTATAATATTATAATCATAACCTGTTACTGGTTTATAGAAACCGGAAATCCGGAATGGGTCCGGGACACGACAAGTTTAAGTGTAAAACTGTTTGAAATACAGGTCAAGTGAAGGTGTTGACAAAGAATGCCCTGCATCTACAATACTTTCAAAAGGATTATACAATGAAAAGAAAGACTGAACGAGCATTATGGCTTTCCGTAACTCTCTCATTAATACTGGTATTGTCAGTAATTATACTGGCTCCCTCCGTTTCGGCACAGTCCTCCGGGCTGAGTACAGAAAACTATTTGAGACTGTTTGAAACCGCATATTATCTTATTCTAAGAAATTATGTTGATGAAGTACCTCCTGAACAATTGTTCCAGGGAGCCATGAGAGGGCTGTTTGAAAGTCTGGATGATCCCTACTCCCTCTACCTGAGCGAGGAAGAACTTCAGTCTCTTACAGACACAACAAGCGGTCAGTTCGGCGGTGTGGGTCTATATATTTCCAAAGATATCTATGAAGAGGGGAGCGCCAACGGCCGCAGACCCTATGTAAAAGTTGTATCTCCCATCGAGGGAACCCCCGCCTACAGGGCCGGAATACATGCGGGAGACTTTATCTATCAGATAGACGGTGAATCAGCTAAAGATCTCACCACTGACGAAGTTTCCAACGTTCTCCGTGGTCCGGCAGGTACGGATGTTACAGTCACAATCCTCAGAGGAGAGGACATAACATTCGATGTTGTCATAACAAGAGCCATAATAGAAATTCCCACAGTAAAATGGGAATACATCGATAAAAAAACAGGCTATCTGAGAATAATTCAGTTCACTCCTTATACATCAGAAAGAGTTGAAGAAGCACTAAAAGATTTTAGAAAGAAACGGGTCAACTCTATAATCGTGGATGTCAGAAGCAATCCCGGCGGACTCCTCAACTCTGTAGTTGATATAAGCGATTTCTTCTTCGATAACGGAACAATTGTGAGTACACGCTCCAGGATCCCCGGTGAAAATGAAATTTTCAAGGCAAAGTCGGGTTCCCTCGTTTCTGATAAAACAGATATTTATGTTCTTATAGATAACGGATCCGCCTCAGCTTCCGAAATTCTGACAGGAGTTTTGAAAGACCGGGGAAGAGCCACAATTGTGGGACAGACAACCTATGGAAAGGGATCTGTACAGCAGATGCTTATGCTGGGGAACAGTGCCATTAAACTGACAATGGCCCGCTACTACACACCCAGCGGTGTAAACATCGACAAGACGGGTATTGAACCTGATGTGAAGGTCGAGGAGAAAGAACTCAGCGAGGATGATATCCTCGATTACAAGATTCTCCTGGAAGAGAACAGAATCAGCCGTTTTATTGATGAAGAGAGCACACCAGATGCAGAAGAAATAGATGACTTTATCGCCAATCTGAGAAAAGAAGGTATCAAACTTGATATTGATTTTATCAGAATAATGGTAAGAAACGAAATAAATCGCCGTCTGGACAACCCCCCTGTATTTGATCTTGAATATGATAAGTCTCTACAGAAAGTTATGGAACTAATCGGAGGCTGAATTTGTATACCGAAGAACTGAGAACAGATAAGCAGGCTCAAATGTGCGAGATAACTGCCCGGGTTAATCAGCTTATAGATAAAAGCGGTATTGAAGAGGGAATATGCATGGTCTACAGCCCGCATACAACTGCGGGTATAACCATTAATGAAAATGCAGACCCCGATGTGCAGCGGGATATGATCTATGAAATAAACAAGATCGTTCCTTTTTCCGATAACTACCGCCATATGGAAGGAAATTCCGCCGCCCATATTAAAACGACTTTCACGGGACTTCATATTATGGTTCCTGTTCATCAGGGTAGAGCCGTTCTTGGGACATGGCAGGGAATTTATTTCTGTGAATATGATGGTCCGCGGAACAGAAAGTTCCATGTACAGATATTGAAAGGTGCCGAGTGAAACAGTTTGTCTGTAATCAGGAACTGAAACCGGGGCAGACCATAACTCTCATGGACGATGAGTTTCATTATCTATGCCGGGTCAGACGTTCCGAAAAGGGAGATATCCTGGAACTCACAGATTCAGCTTCCGCACGTTTTCGGGCCCGGATGCTGGAAATCCGTAATGACGAGTGCGACATTCTGGTGGAAGAGGAACTTACAGCTTATACCAGGCAATATGAACTTCACTTATACCTCTGTCTCTGTAAAGGAAAAAAACAGGATTCAATGATTCGTCAGGCTGTCGAGGCGGGAGTTAACAGCATCACACTTGTAGACAGTCAGCATTCTCAGGTAAGATTCAGCGGCAGCGAAGCTCATAAATATGAACGATGGCGGAAAATCATCCGTGAAGCCCGACAGCAGAGCGGTTCTCCTGTGAATACGGAACTGAATGACCTGATTTCGTTTACGGAACTTCCGGATCTGGACAGCAGTTCAGGAAGATGGGGTATTTTCTGTCATCAGGAAAAAATTGATGGAAATCCACTCTCACAGATGAACAGCAGCTCTGTAAATGAAGTGCATCTTCTGATTGGCTCAGAGGGCGGGTTATCGAATAAAGAAATTGAAATAATGCAGAAAAAGGGATTTTCTTCTCTATTTCTGGGATATAATGTTCTCCGGGCTGAGACTGCAAGTATATTTGCTCTGGGGACAATTATCAGCTGCATGGAGTTAATTTAATGTATCAAAATAATCGAATCAGCATCCTTCATATACCTATTGATCTGATTTCTGAAGAACAGATTGGTGATGCCGTTAAAGCACTGCTGGAGGAAGAAACTACCGGACAGATCTGCCTTATCAGCTATCTGGATATCATGAAAGCCCAGTTTAACCGGGAATATATGGACTGTTTGCGTTCATCAAGACTCAATATTCCCATATCATCTTCTGTAACATTTGCAGCAAAATACCTTAAAAAAGAAACTCCTCGAATTTCCAATCCCTTTACATTTGTGATACGTCTTCTTGGAGTTCTCGAACATTCCGGAAAGTCTATCTATGTTCTCGGTTCAAGAAAAAAAAATATTCTCACTTCTGAGTCAAATTTGAAAGCATCCTTTCCGGGACTCCATATAGTCGGACGGTATGCCGGAACATTTTCACAACAGGAAGAAAAAGACATCATTATGGCTGTAAGGAAATCTTCTCCCTCGCTCCTTCTTACGGGCAAGGGACTTAAAGGAAACAACCTCTGGCTCTATAGAAACAGAAAAATGTTTCCCCCAGGACTGAGTCTCTGGGGCAGAAGCTGCTTTGAAATATTTTCCGGAAAAACAAAAAAACCGGTGAGTAATACTCCCGGAAGAATAATATCTAAAAGTATATTATCGGTTCTTCTCCCCTGGCGTCTTCTGAGACATATCCTCTTTTTTCTGCTTCTTACAATAGAAAAGATAAAAAACCGCTGACCGCTTAAATTACAGGAATAATAAATGCTGAATATAAAAGTTTTATATGAAATTCTAAATCCGGAGCATACTGTCCGCTATCTCTATATCCTTCTGCTAACGGCTCTCATACCACTTCTGGACTGCTACCTGATAATAATGACCGCTTCATATATAGGTAAATATCTGTTCCTTGCAGTGCTGATAGCATTCAGTCTGGGCGGATTTTATATGTCCAGACATATGATAATTAAAAACCTTAGAATTATTCGAAGTAATACAGATAATCATTACTACTCAGAGTATTATTACTCCATGTTTCCTGGAACTGTCTTTGTCTCAATTTTCCTGATAATGCCGGGAATAATCGGAACAGTTGTAGCACTTATCATTTCCATCCCCTCCCTGAGATACAGAGCCGGGAGTTCTCTCAGCAACTTTTTAAGAATAGAGTGGAAGGAAATTCATGAATTTATTAATGTTGTTGAATAATTAACAATTGTTTATTACAATTTACTAATAACTTTTTATCAGGATTAGTAAATGACTGTTCTCTCCTGTCTTTGTTCCAGGAATTTTCAGCAGCTGAGATCCCTGGTCCCGCCTTATATATGTCTCCAAAACATTTCCCGCTTCACCAGGGAAGAATACAACAGGGTTCAGCCTGATGTAATAATTCTTGGTTCAGAAGACTGGAGTAATGAAAAAGAACTTGTTACAGAGGGTCTGCCCTACAGTGAGAAGATACTTCTCTGGGGTAATAGGCACGATACAATAGCGGATGTCGTCTATATGATTGAGAAGGGATACAGCTATTTTCCATTTCCGAACACACATGAGAAACTTAATGATTTTATAATAATTCACAGTAGAAAAATTCCGGATGGAAAAACTCAGCTCTTCCATGATATGGGGCTTCATGGAATCAGTAATTCCATATCAAAACTTAAAAAAATAATAAGCCAGTTTGCACCGAACCCGGCTTCTGTCGCCCTTCTGGGAGAAACAGGAACCGGAAAGGAGGTCTGTGCCAAAGCCATTCATAAATACAGCCGGCGCAGCGGATCCTTTATTCCTGTTAACTGTGCCGCCATTCCTGAAACTCTTCTTGAAGCGGAACTGTTCGGATCAATCCGGGGAGCATATACAGACTCCATAAGCAAAATAGGATACTTTGAGGCCGCCCATGAAGGGACTCTCTTCCTTGATGAGATAGCTGAGCTTCCAATAAGAATGCAGGCAAAGCTTCTTCGTATAATTGAGGATAAAAGGGTCACACGACTCGGCAGTACACAGAGCAGGGAAATTAATGTCCGTATTATATGTGCCACAGCAGCAAACCTCAGAAAGATGATTGAAGAGGGGAGTTTCAGAAAAGATCTATATTACAGACTCAATGTTCTACTTATTCAGATCCCTCCTCTGAGAGAGAGAAAAACCGATATACCCCTTCTTTGCCAGCACCTTCTGACAATGGAAAAATCTGATAAGACTATAAAATCAGAAGCCATGATGAAACTTCTTGACTATTCATGGCCCGGTAATATTAGAGAACTGTCATCAATTTTGAAGAGGGCCTGTATTCTTTCAGAATCCGAAAATGAGATTAAACAGGAACATATTAAATTTTATTAGAGAAGTAGTATCAGGGTAGTTCGCGGATTTTTTCAACCATAAGATAGGGAAGGATTCTATCTCCCGTCCGTTCATAACTTAAAACCTGAGCCAAAACAAGAACCTTAGCATTCAGTAATATCTGACCCTCTTCAGGTTTTCGGGGGGTCTTATCAGGAATTAAATCTCTCCATTGTTCACCTTGAAAAATAAGATGACAATCATATTTTCTAACCTCTTCAAGACCTATCCATTCACCCTGCATCAGCAGAACATCCAGGAGATATTCCTCATCTTTTGCAGAATAAAGGGTCATTCCGGCAATGATTCCATCTAAAAGAAACCAGTCGCCTTTCTCAGCAAGTTCATCCAGCTGCCGGGTACTCAGACTGTTCAAATCTTTAATTGTTATGGAGAATTGAAGATTTTCCAACCCCGATTCCTCTGCTGTCAGCAAAGCAGGAATTAAAAAAGAAAGTAGAAGCAAAATAAAAATGAGCCGTTTCTTCATATTTTTTTCTCCTACAGAAATAAAAACATCATTTCATTCAATATTACAACCCCATCTGTCACATATCAAGTATACTCTTTAAGTATCCTTGAAGAAAAAAATGACAAAAATTAATTCATTTGACAAATAGTCTGCAGATTAATAGAATAAAGGATGTATATTCAAGTTGTATTTTTACATAAGTTAAAGGTGATTTATATATGAGTGGTAATAATGAAATCGTAGCTGGTTTTGATATAGAGAAAGATGACAGTCTTAAAATAAGACTTCAGAAAATTGATTCTGTAAAGGGTTGTCTGGTTCTTTATCTAACCGGTTATATAGATACATACAATTCAAACCTCTTTCAGAAGCGTGTGAATAAAGCAATCGAATCCGGCTATTCGCGTTTGATCTTCCATTGTGGAAGCTTGAATTATGTATCCAGTACTGGAATCGGTTCTTTCACCGCTTTTCTAAAAACTGTAAAACCCAGAGGAGGAAATCTTGTTCTTCTGGAAATACAGCCTAAGGTCTATGAAGTTTTCCAGCTTCTTGGATTTTCTCAGTTTTTTAATATCAAAGATAATCTTGATGAAGCAGTTGCATTTTTTGAAAGTGAAGGTGAAACGAAATCAAGTGATATCTTTCCCAAGATTTTCAGATGTCCCATTTGTTCAAAAAAGCTTAAGGCTACCAAGCCGGGACGCTTCAGATGCAGTGAATGTAAAACAATTCTGGCCATCGACAATACCGGCCAGGTATTTCTGGGATAAAACGAACCGGGCTTTGCAGCCCGGTTTTTTTATATGCCTACAACAGCAGAGATCGTATGTATTCAATTACCGCCCCTGATACAGATTGAACTTAAAGATAAATATCCATCCTGGTACGATAGATGTGTTTTCATGCAGAATACTGATAATATTCCGGATTCTGCGTCTCTTCTGATAATCCCTTCAATTTTGTTGCTGAATCCTGATCAAAAAAAATTGTATAAAAACCTCATTGCCTTCGGTACTGCCGGTCTTCTGGAAAGTTCATATCTGGCAGCTGCCAAGGATTATCTCAAGGATCCCTGGGACTGTTCTGAACTTATCATCCGCAGCAGTAAATTCCTGAGTGATGGAAGAATCAAGGTTGAAAAAAGTGAAATATACTGGAGGAATAAAAATTTTTATATAAATGGTGAGTTAATACATTTCACTCCTGTGCAGAGCAGATTGCTGAAAATCCTTTTTGATAATCCAAATTTCTATTTTGACTGTAAGGATTTTCAGAATATTCTGCCTTCCGGAGATATTGCATCTGAGAACTCACTTTATGTTCAGATTCATCATATTAGAAAAATCCTTCGAGAGAAGCTGCCCGAAAGCTACGGTAAATCAATAACAGTGAAAAACTCAAATCGTCGTGGATATATATTACTTTTACCTGTGGATAACTTGTGTAAAGATGTGGATAAACTGTAAATAACTCTCTAGTTCTCTGAAAATCAACACTTAATTATTTCCTAAAGAAGTTCTAAATTCTAATAAAAAAATTTTAATTGCTTATTATGTATATATTTACTTCATTCATATTCTATTTCATATATTTTCATAAAAAAAGGGAATTTCCGAATTTTCGGAAATTCCCTTGTGGATAAGCTGTGGAAAAGTTTATTTACTCTTTTATTCTCTTTATATGGGCTCCCAGTGAAAGAAGCTTCTCCACCAGGGATTCGTATCCCCTCTCAATCTGATAAACATTATGAATTGTACTTGTTCCCCTGGCACAGAGAGCAGCAATAACCATGGCCATACCGGCTCTTACATCTGGAGAGACTAAATCTGATCCACTGAGTACTCTGGAGCCGCTTACAACGGCTCTGTGTGGGTCACAGAGGATTATTCCGGCTCCCATGGAAATTAGTTTGTCCACAAAAAACATTCTGGACTCGAACATCTTTTCATGAATAAGAACGGTTCCTTCAACCTGAGTGGCCACAACGGTAATAATACTCGTCAGATCAGGTGGAAATCCGGGCCAGGGTGCATCGTCAATCTGTGGAATCATCCCTCCCATATCACTGAGTACTTTCATATTCTGATTTGGAGGAACATAAATAGAATTTCCATCTGAATTCCAGTGAATACCTAATTTAGCAAATGCAATTTTACACATACGCATATGTTCGGGATTTGCATTAGTAATTTCAAGTTCACCCCGGGTCACTGCAGCCAGACCAATATAAGATCCGACCTCCATAAAATCAGCCCCGATAGTATAGGAAACAGAATGCAGTTTTTTTACTCCATCAATATAGAGGATATTGGATCCGATTCCGTTTATCTTTGCACCCATTCCGTTGAGCATATTGCAGAGATCCTGCACATGAGGTTCGGATGCTGCATTCCGGAGAATAGTTTTACCTTCAGCAAGAACACAGGCCATAATGGCATTCTCTGTGGCAGTAACCGAAGCTTCATCCAGAAAAATATCCACACCAACAAGCTTGTTGGCCGTGATTGTAAACTGTCCGTCAATATCGACCTGGGCACCAAGAGCTGTCAAAGCCAGAAAATGGGTATCAAGACGTCTTCTGCCGATTACATCTCCTCCGGGAGGAGGAAGGACAACTTTACCTGTCCTGGCCAGGAGAGGCCCGGCAAAAAGTATTGAAGCCCGTACTACAGAAGCCATTGCTTCAGGAACTTCATTTTTTATATCTGTCATCTGAAACTTCAGATGATTTTTTCCGGCACGTTCAACCTTGCAACCGAGATGCTCAAGGATTTCAACCATGACTCTGACATCCTCAATGTCCGGAATATTTTTCAGTTCAATAGGTTCATCACTCAGGAGAACTGCAGCAATACAAGGCAATGCCGCATTTTTATTACCACTGGCCTTGATTTTACCCTTGATGGGAAATCCGCCTTCAATATCATATTTATGCATAGAATTTTTTCACCACTTATTTCTTTTCCTGTAAAGGATAGGTCAACAAATTATTTGCTTTAAAAACAACTGCTATCCTATCAGCTTACAAAGTACAGGTATAGATAATTTTACCAAAAAAAGCTATAAACATCTAATACTAAACAAAAGGATCCATTTACATGAATGTAAAAAAATTCGGTGGCAGTTCTCTCGCCGATGCCGATAAAATCCGACAGACCGTAGAAATAATCAGACAAAGTGCAACATCTCCCCTCTGCGTAGTACTCTCAGCAATGAAGGGTGTTACCAACCTTCTTGTTGAAGCCGCTATCTGTGCCGAAAAAGGAGATCAGAAATATAAAGAGAATATAGAGACTATCAGAGAGAAACATTTAAGCTGTCTTGATGATCTTTTTGCAGATAAGAAAAGTGCTGAACTACAGGATACAATAGAAAAACTTCTTCTGGATCTCAGTGAAATACTTCATGGTGTGGAACTTGTCCGTGAATGTTCTCTTAAATCAATGGATCTTATTATGAGTTTCGGAGAACGCCTGAACTGTATGCAGGTTGCAGAATATCTTAATTTTATAGATATTCCGGCTCAATTTATAGATTCCAGAGATATTATCAAAACCGACAGTACCCATGGAAAGGGAAATGTAAATTTTGAAAGAACCTACCGAGAAGTTAAAAGCAAGCTTCATGATGCCGACCGGGTTATTCCAATTATTTGCGGCTTCATTGCCTCTGATGAATCCGGACGTACAACAACTCTAGGCAGAAACGGCAGTGATTATACAGCCAGTATCATCGGAGCAGCCCTTGATGCGGATAAAGTGGAAATATGGACTGATGTTGATGGCGTACTAACTGCGGATCCGAGGATTGTACCCGCCGCTTTCGTAATACCTCAGCTGAGTATTCAGGAGGCCATGGAACTATCCTTTTTCGGAGCAGAGGTAATACACCCCTATACTCTGGTACCCACCACAGATAAGAATATTCCTGTTTATATAAAAAATACCCTTAATCCTTCGGCTGAGGGAACAGTAATTACCAAAGACTACACAAAGAAAAAACGTATTATCACAGGTATTGCCTCAATTGACGATCTCTCACTTATAAATATTGAGGGTGGCGGTATGATGGGAATGCCGGGAATTGCATCTCGTATTTTCAGTTCTCTTGCGGAGGCTGATGTCAATATAATCATGATAACCCAGGCTTCTTCTGAGCATAGTATATCTATTCTCTGCCGGAGCGAAGAGACTGCAGCTGCAGTTAATAAACTCAATGAGAACCTGGAAGAAGTGATTAAACGGAGAAAAATCCAAAAAATTGATGTTGTTGATAATCTCGTTATAATAGCGGTAATCGGTGAAAACATGATTGGACAGATTGGGCTGACAGGTGAGCTATTCTCTGCCGTAGGTGAAGAAAAAATAAATATTCTGGCCATTGCGCAGGGCTCTTCAGAAAGAAATATATCTTTTGTAATCAGGCAGAAAGACAAGAATAAAGCCCTTAATGCCGTACATAAAAAGTTTATTGGATAAGGATTGTATATGAAATTTGCCAGTACAAGAAATGCTGACTATAAACTGAGCTTTAAAGATGCCATGTTTCAGGGACTCTCTCCCGACGGAGGACTGTTCTATCCCCTGGAGACTCCGGATTTAAAATCTGTTTTTGATGGATTTGATAAAAACAGCAGCTTTCAGTCAATCGCAGCTTCAATGATCCAGAATCTTCTTGGAGAAGAAATCCCCTCTGCAGATGCCGTGAAACTAGCCGAAAGGGCTTTTCCATTTTCTCCTGAAATAAGAGATCTTAATGAAAAAATAAGTATACTGGAACTTTATCACGGACCCAGTTCCGCATTTAAGGATTTCGGTGCCTCCTTTCTGGCCAGTACTATGGAGTATTTTCTCAAGGGAAGCGATCATAAAGCAGTAATACTGACTGCAACTTCAGGTGATACCGGAAGTGCTGTTGCAAGAGCCTTCTATAATAAAAATAATATTGATGTAGTTATACTTTACCCCTCAGGAAGGGTAAGTCCTCTTCAGGAAAAACAGATGACAACTCTGGGAAAAAATATCCATGCCCTTGAAGTGGAGGGTTCCTTCGACGACTGCCAGAGAATGGTAAAAGACTCTTTTACAGACAGTGAACTGGACAGTATCAATCTTTCATCAGCAAATTCAATAAACCTCGGCCGTCTGATTCCTCAGTCATTCTATTATGTATGGGCAGAAAGCAGACTGAGAGGAAAAGATACAACATTCTGTGTTCCCAGCGGAAATTTCGGAAACCTGACCGCAGGTCTCTATGCAAAATCCTGGGGCCTGGATATTGATCACTTTATTGCTGCCACCAACAGAAATGATGTTGTACCTTCCTATCTGGAAAGCTCAGTATATGAGCCCAGAGCCTCTGTACAGACATATTCAAACGCAATGGATGTTGGGGCCCCCAGCAACTTTGAAAGGATGCTTCAACTCTATAACAATGATGTAGAGGCCATGAGAAAGGATATCAGGGGTGTCATGGTTGACGATAATGAGACAATGAAAACCATGGCAATGATTGGGCGGGACTATAATTATGAAGTATGTCCTCATACGGCTGTCGGAATAAAAGCTGCTATGGACAGCAATGAAAAACACTTAACGGTACTTTCAACGGCACATCCTGGTAAATTTACGGAGGTTTATGAAAAGGCCGTAGGAGCAAAACCTGTTTTACCCGATTCCTTAATTGCTGTAAAAGATCTTGAAAAAAAATCATCTAAAATTTCTAACAGTTCAAATAATCTTAAAAAGACTCTTTTAACTATGTTTTCTTAAAAACTATGGATAGTGATTGTTTAGGGCTTTAGCCCCGAAAAAAAATTTCCGCCAGAAGAGAGCCATTTCTCTGGCGGAAATTACATAATTTGTTTACGCTTTTTACTAATTGGAATAAATAAAAAAGTCAGAATTACCATTAGACCAAATCCGACATATAGTAAAATAAAAAAAATCTCTGGGAAATCATAGAATATAAACTTCCTTATCAATCGCCCGACAAAGGAAATATTATCTTCTCTTACTTGTCCTGCTCTTCTTCTAAATTCATATTCTATTTGAGTTAAAGGACAAAGAATACCTGCCATGGACTCCAGTGTTACAAAGAGTACAGCAATAAGATGTGTGATCCGGAAAATCCTGTTTTTGACCCAATGCCATTTAAAGAGTCCCCCTATCAGTATCAGCAACTCACCGAATACGGTAAAAAACACATAGAGAAAGTGTATAAATACAATAAAGTCAGCTATAAATGCCCATATCATATAATCTAAATATGCTTTGATATTATAAAAACTGCAAATAGTATATTCACTCTTGTAGTAAAGAAGAAATAAAAAACCGGGTCATTTCACAATGAAACTACCCGGTTTTCTTTTAATTAAATATTTTTGCTGAATCTATCAGCTATTGCTTCCCTTATAGATAATGCGAACCTGCTTGTAGAGGCCTTCACCTTCACTCTTGGTCATAACTTCATCCATTTCATTAAGAGCCATATGAACCAGTCTTCTTTCGAAGGGATTCATAGGTTCCAGAAGCTTGGAAGATCTTGATTTACATACCTGCTCAGCTGTCTTTGTAGCCAGACGAACCAGATTTTCTTCCCGACGCTGTCTGTAGTTTTCAGTATCAATTATGACCTTTCCACTATAACTGCTGCCGCCTATTTTACTTGCAAATACATTAACCAGCATCTGCAGGGCATCAAGGTTCTTTCCTTTCTTACCAATCAGAATTGCAGAATGATCGGACTGAATATCCATACCAATCTTTCCCTTTTCTCTGAAAGTAATAGATACCTCTCCGGGGTAACCCATAAGCTCAATTGCTTTCTTTAAAAAATCAATCAACTGCTGCTCAATATCCCCTGAAGGTTCAATTGCTTCGACAACACGTTTTGTCTGATGATGAGGTTCATTTACATAAACCTTTATTTTGACGTTCCCTCTCTTGAAAAACAATCCTTTCTGTTCAGATTCCAGAATCTCAACATCAAACTGATCCTGTTGCATTCCAAGATCTGCGGCAGCTTTTTCTATAGCCTCCCGTTCCGTCTTACCTTCATATTCTTTTACCATAAAATAACTCCTGGTTATCGATTTTCTATTTCAGGAGCTTACTCCGAACCTCCCTCAGGAGGCCTGCTTCTTCTTTTTACTGCTTATATAACCCTGCTGAGCTGCTGTCAGAAGGTTTGAAAATGTCCAGTAAATCAATAATCCAGACGGCATATCGTACAGGATAAAGAAGAACATAATAGGCATACCCAGAGTAAGCATCTTGGTCTGCATAGCACTTTGTCCTCCGCTGCTGGGAGCCTGAGTGAATTTACTCATCAATAACTGTGTTCCCAGATAAAGAATAGGTAAAAGTCTCAGATCATTCCAACCCAGAATAGGGAGGGTGAAGTTACCAAAATTAAGAATTGATTCGGGAGCCGAAAGGTCGGTAATCCAACCCGGAATGAATACGGCTCCTCTTAAATCAAAATATTTATTTAATAATCCGTACAAAGCAAAAAAGATAGGCATCTGGATTACCAGGGGCAGACATCCACCCATGGGATTTACACCCTCTGTTTTATATAAAGCCGCCATCTCTTTGTTCAGTTTGTTTGGATCGCTTTTATACTTTTCCTGGAGTTCTTTAATCTTGGGCTGAATGCTCTGCATCTTACCTGTCGATTCATAACTCTTATGTGTAATGGGGAAGAAAATGGCCTTAATAAGGATTGTAAGGAGAATAATAGCTACACCATAGTTGGGTATAAGCTTATAGAATGTCTCCATAAAAAATTTAAGAATAAACTCAAGCCATCCCAGCCATGAACTGGAATCAACAGCCTTATCAAGATACATATCCGAAAATCCGAAAGGATTATCCATTCCCAGATTATATTTTCCCAATTCATTGTTTAATTTGGGTCCGGCATAAAACCGGTATACATCTTCAATGCGTGAGCCTTTTGTAGATGATCTGACATAGGACATCTTGGAAGTCTCTTTTAAACCCTCTGTAGGATCATTAGACCAGATAACTTTTGAGATATCTGATCCGGGAATACCTATCAGGGCAAAGTATTTATTGACGACTGCACTCCATTTCATCTGCTCAGAAGATTCTGCAAAACCATCTTTAATTTTTATAGTAGAGCGTTTATCGCCGGAGAGTGAAAAATATTTTCTATATTCATTTCTACCGTCCAATTTAACAAACTCAGGACCAATCTGAGGACCTGTGGACAGAGTATAAGCAGCCCCGCTGTAATTAAGGGGAACTGCAGAGTTTTCAGAGTTTACAATGGCTACCCGAATTTCAAACATATATTCATCAGGAAAGAAAATATAAGTTTTTTTGATCTGAAAGGGTGCTGAATAGGATCCATCGCTAAGTTTTACTTTATAATTTCTGATAAAGCTGTACTCATCACTGTTTGAAACGTGCTGATAATCATAAGCTTCAGTCATATAGGAGGAAGTATTCTCACCGAAAGAAAGACCGAATGATCCAAGATTTGTGTTTTCTCTCAGTATCATATCAACAGGCTCTTCACCGTCCAGATGTTCTTTTAATTTAAGTGAAGTTATTACGGCACCTTCAGTATTGAAGGTAATCAGAAATTTATCTGTTTCTGCTTCTATAGTACGGGAAATGTAATCTTCATCTCCCATTTCAAATTCAACAGCATCAATATCTGCTGTTTCTGCAATACTTACAGTAGAGGCAGATTCCTGAACATCGGCTATTTCACTAACAACTTCTTCAGCAGAAGCTTCCACTAATGCCTCATCAGGCACGAAAAATGTTGTCTGAACGACAAACCCTACTGAAATAACTACAACTGACAGGATAATAGCCAGAAAGGTATTCTTATCCATGATGACTCCAAAATATTATGGTACAGGATCATATCCGCCGGGATGCCGGGGATGACATTTAAGGATCCTTTTTACAGAAAGATATAACCCCTTCCAGGGGCCATGTTTAAGTAAAGCTTCCTGAGCGTATGACGAACAAGTAGGATAGAACCTGCATGAGCGTGGCAGCCAGGGAGAAATCACCTTTTTATAGATGATAACAAAAAATAATAAAATTCTACTGATAATCCAATTAAAAAATTTAAACAAGATGTGCTCTTTTCATCAAAGAACTGAACTGCTCCAGTCTGTTTTGATAAGAAAAATCTCCAGGATAAAGAACAAAAACTATATCATAGCCATGATCCAGTTTATTCTTATGTTTTCTGTAAAATTCCCTGAAAATTCTTTTTGTATAATTCCGTTCTACAGCATTCCCGAATTTTCTAACAAGGGTTATTGCAAAACGGCTGTAAGATAAAGAGCTCTCTAAAAATAAAATCTTTGCACCACGGCATTTATATACATTGCCGCTAGCAAAGATTTTATTAAGATCAGATTTTTTACCTAAGCGCTCTTTCTTAGTAAGGTTTTCTTTCATCGGCAACAGAAAGTTTTTTTCTACCTTTACGTCTTCTTCTGGCAAGAACTGCTCTACCGGCTTTAGTCGCCATTCTGGCACGAAATCCGAATTTTCTATTTCTTTTTGTCTTGCTAGGCTGATAAGTACGTTTCATATATTTTAACTCCTCAATTAATAGTCAAATCTTTTAGTGTGCATAATATACGGTTATGTTTTAACTATGTCAACTCTCATTATTTATCTCCCTGAAGCTTTTTCTTTAAATTTAGAAGCCTCAGTTTAAGTTCATCATCTTTAATGGAACTCATATTCCCTTTAAAGTCTTTTTTATTAACTTTAATATCGTTTTTAACAGGCTCAGGTTTAACTATTTTTTCAGGAAATTTCTGATCTTTCAGATGCATAGAAACAGAATTTATATGCAGATCCTTGTATTGAGAGTTCAACCTTTGCAGTATCATCCTCTGATTCATTTTAAATACCTGTATCCAACCTGGATGATCAAAAGATACTCTTATGCTGTTATTGCTTATATCTTCGAGTCTGCAGTGATCGGCAAGCCTGTTATCCTGAACAATGTTTTGCCAGTTTTTATATGCCCTTACAAAGGATTTTGATTCAATCCCGGCTTTTTTATCAAATATGGCGGATATAATATCTTCAGCTTTCTCCATCAAAATTCTCCAATATGCCCTCTTTTACCCTCAAATATAACGAATTTTCCTTCTTATCTTTGAGATAACCCGGAAGAAAAGTATAAAATATCTGCTCATATTGAGGAAATATATCCATCATTCTTTTTCTTTTCTCACTATCCAGTTCTAAAAGTACATCATCAACAAGAAGTACAGGGTTTTTACCTGTTGCCATCTGATAATATTCAGATTGAAGTATTCTCAATAATAGAGAAATAATCCTCAGCTGACCTGTGGAAGCCATATCAAGAAAATTATTGTTCCCAAGCATAACTGAAAATGAATCTCTATGAGGACCTGAGAGGGTTAGACCATACTGAAATTCCTTTTCAGTCTTTTTCAGCATAGTTTCTCTTATTTTGCCCTTATCATCATCTTTCCAGGATCTGTTATATGAAATATGCAGTGAAACATCAGTACCACTTACCTGGGAATAGTATGAAGAAAATGAATTATTTAAAAACTCAACTAAACTTTTTCTTTTTTCCAGAAGAGAAAAACCTTTATCTATCAACTGCTCCGTATAAACCGGAAGCATCGATTTCTCCTTATTTTTAAGAAGAAAATTTCTCTCTTTGAGAATTTTTCTATATTGCCTTAAATAATTGATATAGAGAGGATCATGAAGACTGAGGCATTGATCCATATATATTCTCTTTTTTTCAGGACTGCCGTTCACAAAATACATATCATTATGGCAGAAAACAATACAGGGCATATTGGATAGGATATCTTTTCTATCTGCTACATTTTTGCCATTTAGACGTATTTTTTTATTATGGGAATCAAAAGAAACATCAAGTCTATTGGATATAAGATCAGAAGAGTGGAGAAACTGACCAGAAAGGTAAAAATTATCTTCACCCTCACGTATTAATATTTTGTCATTTCTAATTCTGAAAGATGATGCATAACATAAAAAATATAGCATCTCCAGAAAATTAGTCTTTCCCTGACCGTTTTCCCCAATAAGAAAAATTTCTTTATGAGAAAGATTAATTTCCTGTTCTGCTAAATTTCTGAAATTACTGAATTTTACAGATGTAAAACCCAATGTCAGTCCATCTGCATAGGCATAATAATATGAAAATAATCTGCTTCAGGTTCGCATTTAAGACTTACAGCTTTGTTTGCTTCAGAAAATTCAACTTTAAGAGAATCTTCTTTAATAACCTTCAGGGGATCCTGAAGATAAATATAGTTTACAGCCAGTCTGATCTCTTCACCTGAATAATCACATGCAATATCTTCATCAGCCATACCAATTTCACTTTCTTCAGATTTAAGATTTAGATTACCTTCACTGAATGTCATGTATATTCTCTTTGATTTCTGTTCAGCTAGAAGTGAAACACGTTTTAATGCTTCATTCAAAGATGCTCTATCAATAATAACATTGTATTCCTGGCTTTCAGGGATAACTCTTGAGAAATTAGGAAACTGACCTTCAATAAGGGTAGAAGTAATTTTCTGATTATCAAATTTTGCATAAATAGTTTTTTCAGTAACAGCCAGTGAAAGATTTCCTTCTCCCGAAGAGAGCTTCTTTATGAGATTAAGAATCTTTGGAGGAATGATAATACCACTGAAGTCATTAAACTCAGATTCAGGATTTGCAGAAATATAAGAAAGTCTTCTTCCGTCTGTAGCAACCATAAGTAGAGAATTATCGCTTTTCTCCATATAGACCCCGTTCATAAAATAACGAGCTTCATCTACGGATATGGAGAATATAGTCTGAGAAATCATATTATTAAAAAGACTCTGTGATATTTCAAAATAGCTTTCATCTTCAATACTCTGAAGTTCAGGAAATTTTTCAGCTGAAATACAGTTCAATTCAAAAACTATTTTCTTATCCAAAGGTTTAATGGATAGTCTTTCATTTTCATTCTGTTCAAAGGTTATTTCACCATCTGGAAGAGAACGAAGTATTCCAAGAAATTTATCACAGAAAACAGTTGTGCTTCCGGGTATTTCTATAACTGCAGGAATTCTTGTTTCAAATCCTACTTTTAGATCAGTAGCTTTTATAATAAGAACATCATCCTTAGCTTCCAGTAATACATTGGAAAGTATGGAGAGAGCATTCCTTGAGGAAATAATTTCCTGAGCAATGGATATCTCTTTTACAATTACGCTTTTATCACAGATAAATTTCATTTGGATCCCCTGTTCATATTCTATGAAGAATAATAAAAAATAATTTCCTGTTTGTATAGAATAAATACATACGAATTATCATCGATTATACACAGTTTTATAAAGACTCTCCTAATACTTATTAATAAATTTAAATAGTAGTAGTAGTAATAGGGCCTGTGGATATGTGAATTCAGCACTTAATTGCCTATTACAGTTAAAAATAGCCCTGTGCATAAGCTGTACATATAATTGAGCGTTTATCCACAGTATGCATTATTAATTCTGATTATCCATAAATAATCTAATAAGTCATGGTTTATCAGAAAGAATTCACAGACTTATCAACAGGCATTATGTCTCTTTAATTGAGCGGATTAATTCCTGTACAGTCGGTTCTATTGTTGAGTCAGTTTTTATTCTGTCCTCTATTCTCTGGCAGGAATGCATTACAGTTGTATGATCTCTGCCGCCAAACTCCAATCCTATTTCTGTAGTGGAGTAGTCAGTAATTTCACGTATTATATACATGGCAATCTGCCTGGGAAATGTTATCTGCTTGGTTCTTTTCTTTCCTTTGAGATCACTGAGAGTAACATTAAAGTATTCTGAAACCTGTTTTTGAATTTTATCAATGGTTATATTTGCCTGTATAGGTGATGAAAAGAATTGTTTCAGCTGCTGCTTTGCAATTTCAGGAGTTATCTCTTTTTGAACGAGTTCAGCGTAGGCAACAATACTTGTAAGCGCAGCTTCCAGATCACGGATGTTAGTATTAATATTCTGACTGATGAGTTCGAGAATATCATCTGATATTACTACATTCCGATCTTCAAGTTTTTTCCTCAAAATAGCATATCTGGTTTCATAGTTTGGCGGATGAAGATCTACATTGAGACCCCTGACAAATCTGTTTTTCAGTCTGTCTGCAAAGTTCTTTAATTCTGAAGGTGGACGGTCACAGGTAAAAACCATCTGTTTATTGGCATCATACAGTGCATTAAATGTATGAAAGAGCTCTTCCTGTGTTCCTTTTTTATCCTGAAGATCATGAATATCATCAATAAGAAGAATATCTGCATTTCTATATTTATTTTTAAAATGTGTCTGCTTTTTAGTATTTATAGATTCAATAAAATCATTAATAAAAGTTTCAGCCGGTATATAGACAATTTTCATATCAGGTTGTTCTTTATGAATTGTATTTCCAATTGACTGCATTAAATGAGTTTTACCCAGACCGACACCGCCGTATATAAGACAGGGGTTATATTTGGAACCGGGATTTTCGGCAATGGCCTTTGAAGCATTGGCAGCAAAGGAATTATTGTTTCCAACAACAAAATTATCAAATGTATAATCTTTTCTTAACTGAGGGTGGGGTATATATTTACGCTCAGGAACTGCTTCTATTACTTTTTCACTTGGTTTTTCACTGCTTTCTTCTTCTTTGGACCTGTTTTCAATTTCAAATGCAAGACTGAGTTCAATACCCGATATTTCATATAATCTGGTCTCTATGGCGGAAGTATAACGTTGCTTAAGCTGAGACTGTATAAAACGGGAAGGTATGCTGAGGACAATTTTATCTCTGGTGGATTCAACATAATGAATGCTCTGGAAATACATATTATATTCCTGGTCGGATATTTCCTTTTCTTCTCTAAGCTGTTTGATTGTCTCTTCCCAGAATATGCTGTAGTCGAATTCGTTCATATATCCCCATTAACAGTTTTTCCACAGATTAAATTTTATTCTAATAGATAATCCAGGAAAATGTAAAAAATTATCATTGATTTATTAAATAAAATAAAATAATTAATAAATCCTTGTATAGTAAGTAATTACAATAGTTATCCACAGGATTGTGGATAAAATATAAAATATAAACTCAAATTAACTATGCTATTAATCTATATAACATATAAAATTAAATATACTTATCCACAAATTATCAACAAGCGGATTGAGCTGTATATTATGGCAATTTATCTCTTCTGACAAGGAGTCAGCTTGTCTTTACTTTTTTATGCTGTAGAGATATACTAATTCAATCTTTTCAAATAACAAATTTAGGTATAAATATGCAGGAAAACTATGATGCTCAGCAGATTCAAGTTCTTAAAGGATTGGAAGCTGTGCGTAAGAGACCGGGTATGTACATCGGATCAACTGGTCCGGAAGGTTTACACCATCTCGTTTATGAAATAGTTGATAATAGTATCGATGAGGCATTAGCCGGCCATTGTTCAAAAATCAGTGTATTCATAGAAGAAGGTAATATTATTCGTGTCGTTGATAACGGCCGTGGTATTCCTGTTGATTTACATCCTGTCGAAAATATTTCGGCACTTGAAGTTGTAATGACAAAACTTCATGCCGGTGGTAAATTCGACAAGGATAGTTATAAAGTTTCCGGTGGACTTCACGGTGTGGGTGTTTCGGTAGTAAATGCCCTTTCTGAATGGTGTGAAGTATCTGTTCACAGGTTAAAAAGTATTCATTATCAAAGATATAAAATAGGTGTCCCTGATGAGGCTGTAAAGGTTATAGGAACAACAAGTCAAACCGGAACTGTTGTGCGCTTTCAGGCAGATCCTACAATTTTTGATGAACTTGAATATAGTTTTGATATTTTATCGAACCGTCTGCGGGAACTGGCATTTCTTAATAAGGGTGTTGAAATTAATCTTACAGATGAAAGAATCACTCCTGAGAAAGAGCGATGCTTTATGTTTGAAGGTGGAGTAAAGTCATTTGTTGAATATCTTAATAAATCAAAGACACCTTTATTCGAAGAACCAGTCTACTTTGAGTTTGAAAAAGACAATGTAATTGTTGAACTCTCTCTTCAATATAATGAAGGATATGCTGAGACAATTTTTTCATATGTCAATAATATTAATACCAGGGAAGGTGGAACTCACCTTTCAGGTTTTAAGGCTGCTTTAACTAGAACTCTTAACGATTTTCTTAAAAATTCAAAGCTTGCCAAAAAAGTTGATGAAAATCTTTCAGGAGATGATGTAAGAGAGGGTTTAACCTGTGTTATATCGGTTAAGGTTCCAGAACCTCAGTTTGAGGGCCAGACTAAGACAAAACTCGGTAACTCTGAAGTCAGGGGTATTGTAGATTCAATAGTTAATGAAAGACTCACTACTTATCTCCAAGAGCATCCTCAGGTAATAGATATTATTCTTGATAAATCTATCACTGCTTCCAAAGCAAGAGCTGCTGCCCGTAGAGCAAGGGATCTTACCAGAAGAAAGGGTTTTCTTGAAAGTTCGGGTCTTCCCGGTAAACTGGCTGACTGTGCTGATAAAGATCCCAGAAACTGTGAAGTTTATATTGTTGAGGGAGATTCAGCCGGCGGTTCAGCTAAAATGGGAAGGGACAGAAAATTCCAGGCCATACTTCCTCTCTGGGGAAAGATGATCAATGTTGAAAAGACCAGGCTTGAAAAAGTTCTTTCCAATGAAAAAATGCTCCCAATAATTACAGCCCTTGGAACCAACCTCGGCGACGAATTTAATCTTGAGAAACTTAGATATCATAAGGTTATTATCATGGCGGATGCGGATGTAGACGGTTCTCATATCAGAGTGCTGCTTTTAACCTTCTTTTTTCGCTATATGATGCCCCTTGTTGAAGCTGGACATGTATATCTGGCCATGCCGCCACTATATAAAATTTCTGCTGCTGGGAAATCTCATTATGTTTATGATGATGCTGAGAAAGATGAATATATTAAAACTCTGAGTGTTCCTGAAGAAAAAATTAACATGCAAAGATATAAAGGTCTTGGTGAAATGAATCCAGATCAGCTCTGGGAAACGACAATGAATCCCGAAACTAGATTAATGAAACAGGTTAAGCTTGAAGATTTTGTTGCTGCAGATGAAATGTTCACTACTCTCATGGGTGAAGATGTTCCTCCCCGGAGAAAATTTATTGAAGACAATGCCTTAACCGTATCTAACCTTGATATTTAATAGTCTCACAGGAGTCAAACGTGCAGGATAATTTTGGAAAAATCCTTCCAATTGCCATTGAAGATGAAGTAAAAGAATCCTATCTGAATTATGCCATGTCTGTTATTGTCAGCAGGGCACTTCCAGATGTCAGAGATGGATTGAAGCCGGTTCACCGTAGAATTCTTTATTCTATGAGTGAAATGGGCATAAGATATAACACAGCATATAAAAAATGTGGTCGTATTGTTGGGGATGTACTTGGTAAATTCCATCCTCACGGAGATCAATCTATCTATGATGCTCTGGTACGTATGGCTCAGGATTTCTCACTTAGAACACCAGTCGTTCAGGGTCAGGGAAACTTTGGTTCAGTAGACGGAGATCCACCCGCAGCCATGAGGTATACAGAAGCCCGGTTGGCGAAAGTTTCCGAAGCCATATTGATGGATATCAAAAAGGATACCATTGATTTTGGTCCCAACTACGATGATTCCATGAAGGAACCTCTTATCCTTCCTTCAGCGTTTCCCATGCTTCTGGTAAATGGAGCGAGTGGAATTGCCGTTGGAATGGCAACAAATATGCCACCTCATAACCTTAAAGAGATATGTGAAGCCATATCTGCAGTAATAGATAATTCTGAAATTGAGATGGAAGAGTTATTGGATATTGTAAAAGGTCCTGACTTCCCTACTGCCGGAGTTGTATTCGGAAGAACTGGTTTCAGGCAGGCATCCATGACCGGACGCGGAAAGATAACTGTCCGTGCCAGGTATAACCTGGAAGAGATGACAGCTGAAAAAGATGCCATTATCATCACAGAACTCCCCTATATGGTTAATAAAGCAAATCTGGTTATCAGAATTGCCGAACTTGTAAGAGAAAAGAAAATTGAAGGGATCTCTGATTTAAGAGATGAGTCAGACCGAACGGGTATGAGAGTTGTTATAGAGCTGAAACGTAATGTTTCTCCTAAAGTAGTTCTCAACCTTCTTTTCACCCATACCAATCTGCAGGTTAATTTCAATGTAAATAATCTCGCGCTTGTTAATGGGATGCCTAAAGTATGCAACCTGAGGAACCTTCTTGATTATTTTATCAGTCATAGACAGATTGTTATCAGAAGAAGATCTGAATATGAACTGAGAAAAGCCAGAGCCAGAGCTCATATACTGGTAGGTCTTAAAAAAGCCCTGGAAAATATTGATGAAATAGTAGAAATAATTAAAAAATCTGCAAATGTAAATATGGCTAGAGCTAACCTGATGGAAAGATTTGATTTTTCTGAGATACAGGCACAGGCTATCCTCGATATGCGTCTGCAAAAGCTTACCAGTCTGGAAACCCAGAAAATACTGGATGAACTGGCCGAGATAATGAAGTTTATAGATTATCTTGAAGATCTACTTGCTCATGAAGAAAAGATTCTTGATGTTGTAAAAGAAGAAACAGCAGAAGTATCAGAAAAATACGGTGACGAGAGACGTACAGAAATTCGTCTTGAAGAGATAGGTTCCATGAATATGGAAGACTTTATTGAGAAAGAGGACATGGTTGTTCTGATTTCCAATAGAGGTTTTATCAAGAGAGTTCCCTTATCAGCATATAAAGAGCAGGGAAGAGGTGGTAAAGGCTCCAATTCAGCATCTCTGAAAGACGGAGACTTCATTGAACATATATTCCTGGCAAATACACATAGCTATATTCTTTTTGTAACAAGCGCAGGTAAAGCTTACTGGCTGAAAGTATATGAAATACCAGAGGGCTCAAGAGCTTCCCGAGGTAAACACCTTAAAACCATGTTTGAATTTGAGCCAGATGAAGAGATTACAACACAGGTTCAACTTGAGGAATTCTCAGAAGATAACTTCCTTTTCATGGCTACCCAGAAGGGTGTTGTAAAAAGAGTATCCACATATGACTTTAGAAATGCTAAAACCAGGGGAATAATTGCAATAAACCTGGATGAAGAGGATCATCTTGTATCTGCCGAACTTACAGACGGTACAAGGGATATAATGATTATTACTAAAAACGGTAAGGGATTACGTTTTCCTGAAGATTCTGTACGCTGTATGGGTAGAAACTCACATGGAGTACGGGGGATCAGACTGAATGGTGATGATATCCTTATTGGTGTAGCCTGTGTTTCTGAAGAAAACCAGCTATTCCTTATATCTGAAAATGGATATGGAAAGAGAACTCAATTTTCAGAGTTTAATCCTCATGGTAGAGGAACTCAGGGACAGAAAGCTTACAATGTAAATGAAAAATCAGGTAAGCTGGTTTCTGTAATGTCTGTAAACGAGACTGATTCTCTTATATGTATATCTACTCTTGGAAAAACAATTAAACTAAACCTGGATGGTATTTCCATAATTGGGAGAAATGCATTTGGCGTAAGAATTGTTAATATCAGTGATAAGGATACACTTGTCGGAGTTGCGGTACAGCAGAAAGAAGAAGATGTAGATGAAGAAAGTGAATTAGATAGTTCTGAACAGTCTGAAGTTATTGAAACAGTATCTGTGGAGCAGGAAACTGTAATTACAGAACCTTCAGATTCAGAAGATGTTTCACGTGAAACAGAAGAATAAAGTAAATATTAGTATTTAAACATGAAGCTGCATCCATCAGGGTGCAGCTTTTTTTTTGTTTCACGTGAAACACAGGAGTTGTTAATATTTTGCAGTGGATCATTTACTCATTTAGTATTGTTTCACGTGAAACATCACAATGAAATTCAACTTTAATATTTCTAAATATCTATGTGAATAGAATTAAAAAACTCAATTTGAAATGTCAGCCTAATCAGATTAGGTATCTACAATAGATATATCAATAATGGATAAAGTTTAAAGCTTTCAGCCTGTTGATAAACTGGGGATAAATTCAGCTTTTAAAAGCATCTTTGCCTGTATATCCTTAGTATTAATAGAATTAATTGTATTAATACTAAGGATAATAATAAATTTTACTTGTGGATAAACTGTTAAGAGTTCTCGATGATAAAAGAATCCAAGGCCTGTGAATAGTCCTCTTTCATTGTGCTCTTCTGATCTTTTGATAGAAATGAAGCGTCAATTGTATTAAAATTAATATCTACCAGATCCTGGAAATTAAAATCAAAAGATTCTATTATGGTCCGGTAATCATCTACAAGGTTAGCATTCTGAATAGTAGGATCGTCTGAACTTATGGATACAGGAACATTATTTCTAAAAAGACGTGGAAGAGGGTGTGTTGGAGTATCAGACCACGCGGCTGTCTGAAAATTTGATATTACGCACTGACAGAGATATATCTGACGCTCTATAAGTTCAAGCTGCAGTTTTTTATCGTGAATAGCTGATACACCATGACCAATTCTATCCGCATGCAGTTTATCTATGGCAGTCCATATCTGGCTGGAATCAGTTACTTCTCCGGCATGAATATCTATTTTATGTACACCGACTTTTTTTACAAAATCAAAAAACCTGATAAATAATTCGGGGGGGTAATTTTTTTCATCTCCCGCCAGATCAACACCGACGATGCTGTCTATATTCAGATCAAGCATTTTTTTATACAGCGCTATCATTCCATCAGCAGTCTGTTTACCTCTGTTGAATGTAAGTATGTATTTTATCTTAAGATCAGTCTGACGGGCAGCAGAATTGGCAGAATCCACAACCAGCTTTGTAATATCAATTCTATCAAAATCATTTACCAGAGCATAATGCTCCGGAGAGAAGCGGAGCTCAATATAATGAAGTCCCTCTTTCTTTATATTTTTTACGGAATTAAATACAACTTCTGAGACATCATCTAAAGATTTATACCAATTATTGTGAAATTTTCCAAGAAAAAGCAAAAAATCTGAATCATGATCCTTTGGAAACTGACAATATTCTTTGAATTTTGCTCTATCTCTGGGAGTATCAAGATCATTTTTAACGGATAAATTATAGAGGGTATCTAAATCAAAGGTACCCTCTAAATGACGATGAAGTTCAATTTTAGGAAATTTATATAATAAGTCTTTACCTAGTAAAGACTTAGAGAATTCTTTCTGTAATGAAGTACTCATTATTGGTTCCTCTATTAGTGATGACCCTCAGTATGACGAGCGTAACTAGAAATTTAAAGCATAAAATAAAAAAATCAAGCTTTATAAATTATCGGAACAAAGTACCTAAAAAAAGAATTTAAACTGACTCTACTGATTTAACTTCAGGAATCTGTTTTTTGAGATATGCTTCAACACCCTGTTTCAGTGTCATCTGGGACATTGGACACCCTGCACAGGCGCCCTGAAGTCTTACCATGACCGTTCCATCTTCTTTAACTTCTACCAGTTCTATATCTCCACCGTCAGCCTGTAAGGAAGGTCTTACGTCTTCCAGAGCCTGCTTTACTTTTTCAGTTATCATTGATTATTCTCCCAATTCTATATATATAATAAATTATTTTTCATTTACTAAGGTATTAAATAAAAACTTGTTGGTCAACATTGAATGATTGAAGTGACAAGAAATAACTGTTCGGATATAATTCTGCCTATGGCAAAAGTAGTAGTATTTGCGAATCAGAAAGGCGGAGTGGGTAAAACCACTACAACCGTTAACATCGGCGCGTATATGGCGGAAGCTGGAAAGAGTGTACTTCTTGTGGATTTTGATCCCCAGGGTAATCTTTCAAGCAGTCTTGGTATTAAGGAAACATCCAAAAGTATTTATGAAGTACTTCTGGGGGAGATCAGTGTAAAGGAGGCTATTCAGAAAACTCCACAGGAAAACCTGGAGATTCTCCCCTCCAATCTGAATCTCTCGGGTGCTACAGTGGAACTGAGTAAGATGGATAAGAAGGAGTCCCTTCAATATCTGAAGAATGCTCTTCAGCCTCTGCAGGATTTTTATGATTACATCCTGATTGACTGTCCCCCATCTCTGGGAGTTCTCACTATTAATGGGTTTGTAGCAGCAGATACAGTTCTTATTCCCCTTCAGTGTGAGTACTTTGCTCTTGAAGGTCTTAAATACATGTATTCAATGACCATTAAACGAATTCAGAAATCTGTGAATCCTGCACTGAAGATAGGGGGCATTATATTTACAATGTATGATTCCAGAACCAATCTCGGTAAAGAAGTGATCAAAAGTGTCCAGGAGAGCTTCAAACAGCATCCCGAAATGGTCTTTCAGACTGTTATTCCCAGAAATATAAGATTATCCGAAGCACCTTCACACGGTGTTCCGATCAACCTTTACGACAGAAGCTGTATTGGTGCGAAATGTTATGAAAAACTGACTGACGAGGTTTTAAAGCGTGTCTAAGAAAAAAGCACTAGGCGGAATGGGTCTGGATGCCCTTCTCAGCCTGGATGATAATGATGATCAGGCTGAAGTAATAATTCCTGAAGAAATACAGGATGCAGTCAAGGAACTTGAAATCTCCCGGATCAGGGCAAATCCTGATCAGCCCCGTAAAATATTTTCTGAAGAATCACTGCAGGAACTGGCAAATTCAATTGCTTCCCGGGGTGTCATACAACCCATTCTTGTTGAAAAAGTAGGTGACTCATTTGAGATAATTGCAGGTGAGCGTCGATTCAGAGCATCTCAGCTTGCCGGAAAAATGGAAATACCTGCCATTATCCGTGATTTTACGAATGAAGAAAAACTTGAAATAGCTCTTATTGAAAACATTCAGCGTGAAGATCTGACTCCCATTGAAGAGGCAAGAGCCTATAAACATATTATGGTCAGTCTGGATCTGAGTCAGCAGGAAATTGCCCAAAAAGTAGGTAAGAAGAGATCAACCATTGCAAACAGTCTGCGGCTTCTTAATCTGCCTTCAGATATTCAGGAATCTCTGAATCAGGGATTTATTACAGCGGGTCATGCCCGTGCCATCCTTGCGGTGATAAATCCTGCGGATCAGAAGATCCTTCACAGCAGAATTAAGGATGAAGGACTGTCTGTCCGTGTAACTGAGAGTATGGTTGAGGATCTGAATCAGGGTAAACGCCCTCAGAATCGTGAAAAAGCCGCTCTCCCCAAGAATAAAACTCCTGAAATACTGGGAATAGAACAGAAATTTATCGATCATTTCGGCACAAAAGTACAGGTCAAGGGGAATCTCAAGAAAGGTAGGATTGAGATTTCCTATTTTTCTGAGGATGATCTTGAACGGATTTATGATCTAATACACTAATAAATATCTGTCTGAAAAAATCCAGACAGATACCTCAGCAGAACAGTCAGCGCAGAAATGCGCTGATTTTTTTCTCCAGTTCTGCGGCATCTTCTTTAGTTTTCTTTATAAAACTGTTCTCTTCCAGGGGACCGATAACCGCATCACGTTCACTATCTGAGCTGAAGGTCATATTTCTGAAACTGTTGCTGTAATCCTTGGCTCTGGATTCGTAGCAGCGCTGTGTGAGCCTGCTGCTTATTTCAACTGACCTTCTGAAATAATTAATCAGGGAGTCACTGTTTTCCTCCATACCTTCAATGATCAGCAGATCTTTTAAAGATGCCACTGCATGATCACCCATATCTCTCTGATATTTGTCAGCTTCATATTTATAATATTCATGAATCTCATCCCAGCTGCTGATTCTGTCAGTCTCTATGTTTTTAAGGAATTTTTTAATCTTTGATTTTCTTATGAGCTGACCACCCACATTCTCCCACTTGGTCCGTTCGCCGCAATTAATAATTTGTTTCAGAAGAGTTCCGGCCTCTATTCCTGATTCGACAATCGTTTTTACAGAGTAGTAGATAAGCATATCCCTGTATTCTCTATAGGCAGAACATGGTTTCAGAATGAAAACGTCTCTCTTTCCGTTCTCTAAATCGTTCATTTTCAAGTTGGGGATATCTTCGCTGCACATAAAATCGTGTGTGGAACTGTGTTTATTCTGTTTCTGGTATTCCGGAGTCTTTTCCATATACTGTCTCAGAAGATCCATTGCTGTGAATATTTCATTAGAAGTATCAGGTGCGAGATAATCAAAAATAATCATATGATTTTTCTTTATTCTTTTATCACGTGCACCGTACTTCCATGAGTTTCTGGCCAGGGCATACATATTGTATCGGAACCAGTATCCCGGAATGATATTAAGGCAGTCATGGGCCTCATCGTTAGAAACAAGAGAAAAGGGCAGGGGATTATTTATCTCCGCAGGATAGGCTCCTTTAACCAGCAGATTAAAGGAGGAAAATTGACAGTTATGTTTGAGACTTGTACTCAGTCCTGGCCAGAATCCACGTCCGGCGACAATTTCTCCGTCATTTCCTCTGGAGTTATGATTTGAACCGATTGTTGCGCCTGAGGCCATATTGCTCTGGCCCAAAATGGTGGAAGCACATAGAAAAGAGCTGTTGTGGTGCTGTTCATGACCCGGGTAGATCAGGGCATTCAGTACTTCACAGCAGGATATTGTCGAGTTGTTACCTAGAAAGGAGTTTATCAGTCTGGCACCATATTTAAGATTCGTATGATCATCCATTACAAAACGGACAGCCTTGGCGCCGTAAAAAATATGACAACCGTAGCCGACAATTCCATTGACCAGTTCAACACCCTCACCTACCTGTGAAGGAGCTGCAGGAGAACTGTTGATGGTTATGTTTTTCAGTTTATTAGAACCCTTTATATAGGCATCACTTCCAATGGTTACATCCTTGAGTATGCGACAGTGCTTCAGAACCGATCTTGTACCGATGCGGCCGTAATAACCCCGCCTTACATCAAAGCGGGACTGTGTCATGGCTTTAAGTTTTTCCATGAGCTGTTCTCTGTCTCTGTTTCGTGACCAGAGCCAGGCATCACCGGCTGTCATACCATCAAAGGGGATAATCCTTCTTCCGCCGTTTTCGTTGGAGACTTCCACCCATATCCGGACATCTTCTTCTTCACCCTCTTTAATTATCCCGTTACCGAATTTTGCATAGTTAGTGGTAACCAGTTCATTGATATTTTGTAAAATGACTTCATCATCAATAATAAAGTGAGAGAGTATGTTTACATTATTTATTGAGACATTAGATCCCATATCGCATGAAATAATCTGGGAATTATAGATTCCTACAGGAAATGGAATGTCATGGAATTCCAGAGAGTAGTTTTCCAGATTTCCGATCCGTATCAGACCATGAAACTCGTTGTGTTTAACAAGTTTCGGATTGAACTTGTCTGTAACATAAATATCATTCCAGTTATCCGCTGAATTCTCATTTTTAACCAGGACCTCTATCTCGTGAGCCGACAGCTGGCGGTACCCTTTATATTCGCCGATCTGTCTGTTTCTTATATAGTATTCATCATTACCTTCGGGGAGGTATTCCAGAGGTATGAAATCATAACCGATTTCTTTCAGGGGATTCTTTCTGATATTGTTCATAATCCTATTATAATTAAAAAACAGAGTCTGGCAAAGACAAAAAACCCGGGGACTTTGATCTAATTCTTTTCAAGGCTTGACAAAGATTTAGGCATAAGATATTTTAAGCTACGGTTTTTGGAGAGGTGTCCGAGTGGTCGAAGGATCTGGTCTTGAAAACCAGCGTAGGGAGACCTACCGTGGGTTCGAATCCCACCCTCTCCGTAGTTTTTAGACCAAATTTTTTACTTAATTATTGTTTCTGGTTAAAAAGACAAACCAGGAGAGGTGACCGAGCGGCCGAAGGTGGCACCCTGCTAAGGTGTTGTGCGGGTAACCGCACCGAGGGTTCGAATCCCTCCCTCTCCGAACACGTGCCCATAGCTCAGCTGGATAGAGCGTCAGTTTGCGGAATTGAAGGTCAGAGGTTCGAACCCTCTTGGGCATATCATTGAGTAGCAGGTATCCTGTTATTCTCATATGAATCATCTGGAGAGGTGACCGAGTGGCCGAAGGTGTGCGCTTGGAAAGCGTATGTACAGCAATGTACCGGGGGTTCGAATCCCCCCCTCTCCGTATTTCCCTTCAGTGTTGATTTTCAGGCTCCATGCAATTGAACATCGCCCAACCCGGTCAGGATCGGAAGGTAGCAGCCGTAAGTGATTGTTTGATGTGTCATGACCCGCTTGAGAGGAGCTGAGGGGATTTTTTTTGCCCTTTTTTGAATGCAAGTCAACCTTGCTGTCTGCCTCCCTTTCAGCTATAATCCCCTATATGGAATTTGAAGTAACCGCCACCCGGAAAAGACCCCAGTCTCTGATGGAATTATCAGGACAGGATTTTGTTGTTGCCACACTGAAAAACTCAATTGAGTCCGGCAGAATTGCTCATGCGTATCTGTTTTCCGGTCCCAGGGGTGTGGGTAAAACTTCATCAGCCAGAATTCTGGCACGTTCTCTTAACTGTGAAAAAGGACCTAGTATCACACCCTGTGGTGTCTGTTCGAACTGCGTGGAAATTGCCCGGGGTAATTCCATGGATGTCATTGAAATTGATGGTGCTTCAAATACAAGTGTAAACGACATCAGGGAGATCAAGGATGAAGTTCTCTTCGGTCCCGGAAGCTCACGCTATAAGATCTATATTATCGATGAGGTTCATATGCTCTCAAACAGTGCGTTTAACGCCCTGCTGAAGACCATTGAAGAACCACCTCCCTATATTATATTTATTTTCGCCACCACAGAGATCCATAAGGTCCCCGCAACTATACGTTCCCGCTGCCAGCAGTTTAATTTCAGACTCGTGGAACTGGGTGAGATTAAAAGACTTCTTGCCAATGTATGTGATGAAATTGCAGTTAAATATGACGAGGATGCCCTTTTCTGGATTGCCAGAGAATCTACGGGATCCGTACGTGATGCCTATACTCTCTTTGACCAGATCGTCTCTTTTTCCGAAGGACATCTCAGTCTGGATAAAATAAGGGAGAAACTCGGCCTGATAGGAATGGATCAGCTAAATAATCTGATGACCCATCTGGTTGAGGAAAAAACAAATGCCTCCCTGGATCTTCTGGACTGTATTCTCTCAGGCGGTGTTTCAGTAGAACAGTTTATTGTAGACCTGGCTGAGTACCTGAGAAATATTCTCTTTATCTTTCATGGTGTCAGGAAGGAATCACTCCTTGGCTACACCGAAGACAGATTCTCCTCCGCTGTGTTTGAAAATCTGAATTCCAGGCAGATTGAGTGGGCCCTTGAAGAGGTTATCACTCTGTTCAGGAATATCCGTTATTCTCTTAACCCCCGATTTGAGCTGGAACTGCTTGTCAGCCGTCTCTCCAGTATCCGATATCATATCGATCCCAAGGCTCTTCTGGAGGAACTCTCCAGGATGAAAGAACAGTTGGGTTCTTCAAATATACAGATCAGCTCTTCCGGGGAAGAGATAAAAAAAAAACTGAAAATACCTGAGACGGTATTATCAGATGCATTTGATCAAAAGCTGAGAGAGCGGCATTCAGCACCTGCAGTATCTGCTGCGAAACCAAATGAAGCAGAAGCTGTTTCGGCTTCATCGAACCCTCCGGCTCCTCCTGTAATTAATGAAAAGGAAGAGAGGAGAGAAACACCCACTGTAAGGCATACCGAAAATCAGCTGCAAAACCTTAAAGAAATTGAAGATGCCCCGGGGGAAATCCAGCAGGAAACTGTTCAGAATGAGCCCCTCCCTCCTCTTCCGGAATTCAGGGAAAAGGTTCTGATAGCATTAAGGCAGGAAAGACATTCTCTTGCTGCCGCTATGGATAAGTCCGGAAGCTGGGATCTTGATGGCTCCGGTCTTACCCTCAGTTTTAACAGTCCCTTTGAATCCACTTTTATTGAGAAAGAGAGCAGAGAGATCGAGGCCATTGTAAAAAAGGCTCTAGGCTGGAGTCTGCATATAAAAACAATTGTAAAACATAAAAAAGAAGAAGATCTGAATCAGGAAGTAGAGGAACAGGTTGAACTGGTCCGGAATATATTCAGAGGAACCTTGATAAACAGGAGTTGAGAATGAGTTTTAACCCGATGGATTTAATGAAGAACCTGCAGGAAATGCAGGGTAAGATGGGAGATGTTCAGGCTAAGCTGAAAGATATATATGCTGAAGGTTCTTCCGGAGGTGATCTGGTCACTGTCAAAATGAACGGTCAGATGGAGGTCTGTAGTGTAACTATAGATCCTGTTGCCGTTGATCCACGAGATGTGAAGATGCTGGAGGAACTTATTGTCTCCGCCTGTTCTGCAGCAACTTCCAGCATTAAAGAGAAGATTAAGGATGAAATGTCCGATCTTGCGGGAATGCCTCTTCCTCCCGGATTTCCCGGAGTCTGAGGGATGAATACCCTCGAAAATCTGATTACCCTTCTGTCGCGGCTTCCCGGTATAGGGAAGAAAAGTGCGGTTCGAATGGCTTATTCCCTTCTTAAAGGAGATGAGGATTATAATAGGCTCCTGGGACAATCTATCGGGGAGCTGAAAGAGAGAATCCATAAATGCAAAGAGTGCGGAAATTACACGGAGGATGATCTCTGTGTTATCTGCAGTTCTTCCGACCGGGACAGTAAAGTTCTCTGTGTCGTGGAGGAGTCTCAGGATATTATGATGATAGAGAGCACTGGAGACTTTAGAGGGCTTTATTTTGTGCTCCATGGTGTACTGTCTCCCCTGGACGGAATAGGGCCGTCAGAGCTGGGTTTTGAGCGTTTGATGGAGAGAATTGAATCACTTGGAGTCAGTGAGATTATTCTGGCCACCAATCCCACCCTTGAGGGAGATTCTACGGCTCTGTATATCAAACATCTTCTTGATGGGAACAGTATCCGCATATCACGTATAGCTTCGGGTCTCCCTGTTGGAGGTGATATGGAGTACGCTGACACGATGAGCATTTCCAGAGCTCTGAAAGGTAGAATGGAATACTGAGCTTATTTATTTTCACCAGGACATAAAAAAAAGCCTGAATCCCTAAGGATCAGGCTTTTTTATTTATAAGTTGATGCTCTCTGTCGTCAGAGTTCGTTCAGAGTCTGACTGCTCAATTATAATTTATCTATGAGCATTGAACATTTACCAGATGGAATGGGAAGTGTCTTTTTCTTTTGACCGAGTATATCTATTGTGAAGTAATAGAGTTTTTCTGATTCAAGACGGATTTCCCAGCCTCTGGCGCTTTTATTACTGAGGATCGTGATCATGTTTCTCTTTAGACAAAGATCTTCTATTCCCATCAGTTCAAGAGTGGGAACAATCCAGTCTACAGTTTTACGTGGCAGACTGATATAGAGTCCTACAACATTTTCGATCATAAGAGTGATGGTGGAGAGTGCTGCATAACTCAGAAAGAGCTGTTTATTCTCCATGTTTTCATCCTTACAAACTGCAGGACCTTCGCTCATGGGTGCATAGGATTCCCATAGGGTTCCTTTTTTATTCCCGTCGGGATGAAAGGTATCCAGGATATAGTACATATGACGGATGGAACACTCTCTTGCAAAATCATAACGGCCGAATTTTTCAAGCCCTTTGATGATCATGAATGTGAGAAAAGGATAGACAGAACCACGGTACCCGTTTCCTTTCTTGTCAAATTCAGGTTCGTCTGCAGCCAGAGAAGGAAAGGGATTATCCGTTCCGAAAATCTCAGGATCCTTCAACAGCTCAATCATTCCTTCAGCACGTGCTTCATTGGGAATCTCCGCCAGGAGGGGCCAGTAGGAAGCGGCTGTCTTAACTTTTACCTGCTCAAGATCTTTATCCAGATCGTAGTAGATATTATCTTCCTTATTCCACATGAGAGTGTTGATTCTGGTTTTCAGAGAAAAATACTGTTTTTTGTATTTGAAGCTGAGTTCCTTATCATTCAGGATATCTCCCAAAGCTGACATGTAGAGTGAATTCAGAGCCTGCTGTGCATTGAAATCGACGGCAAACTTCATTTTCTCTCTGGGAGAGTTGGTCATCTTTGTAGCTTCAAGGGGAACAACATAAAGTCCGGAATCTACATCTTTAAAAGTAACATCAAGCCAGCTGTAGTAACGCTCCAGGAAAGGCATGATTTCTTTGATTCTCTTTTTCTGACCTACTTTGTGGTATAGGTTATATTCAACCCATGCAAGTAGGGGAGGCGATACGCCCTCAGGATTTTCATCTGTAAATACCGGCTTTCCTGTTTCAAGATCATAATTGGAACGAATGGCACCGTTTTCTTCCTGCAGCTGGTAAAAATTGTCCAGCATGGGAGCAACGGGGTATTTCATATTATGATAAACAAGAAAGAAAGTAGACATACATGATTCGAAGAGATCGAGAGTCGTATTTTCCTTATGGTTGAAGAAGCTGTTCTTAATCTCTGAACTGCCTTTAAACCAGTAGTCCTGTACCCATGCCCAGGATCGGTTGTATATATCTACAAAGTCCTGGTCGTAATAGTGTACCTTTGGAAAATCTTTCTTAACCACTATAGCTCCTCGATTGCTTATAACTAAAAAATTCGATTATTGTGAATTTCGTATAATACAATTAATTCATCAATTACACAATGTAAAAGAGTCAGTTTTTACCAGTTCGGCTGGATGCTTTAAATTATGAAATTGACTATATATACTTTAATAAATTATAGTACATTTTTTAAATTCGGGATAAAAAAAATGAAAAAAATTATGATACCGGCTAATAAAGTTCAATCTGAGTTCTCTGTAAAGAAATCAAGGTTCATAAGTATGGTGTTTCCGGTAGAAAACGATATGGAAGTTCGCAGTAAATTGAAGGAGCTCAGGGTAGAACATCCCAGCTCAAGACATGTTGTCTGGTCCTATGTTCTGGGTGATGCGGGGACTCTTTACGGCCTGAGTGATGACGGAGAACCCCATGGAACGGCAGGTAGACCGGCTCTTGAAGTTCTGAAGGGATCAGGCCTGACTTATGTGGCACTTTTTGTTATTCGCTATTTCGGAGGAACAAAGCTGGGAACTGGAGGTCTTGTTTCAGCCTATACACAGGCTGCCCAGGATGTTCTGGCCCTGGTGAATTCTGTTGAAAAAATTGAGTATTCAAAGTATTCACTATCATGTTCCTATGCTCAGTATGAAGGTGTGAAGGCAATACTGCTAGAGAATAAAGCACTGGACTGTGTGGAAGATTTTTCAGAAGGTGTAACAATATCGGGAAAAGTACCCCGGAGAAATATTGAAGACTGCCGCAGAGATGTAAAAAATTTCTCTCAGGGTTCTATTGAAATCAATATTGTTGAAGAGGAATAAGTGTATATAAAGGAATATTGAGCTTTCCTCTGTTTCAATTTACAATACAGCGGAAAGATTAAAGACAGGGAATCCAGAGAGGATATGCCCTGAGTAGGAGATATTATGGGACATAGTGTGATTCCTGAAGCTGAAGCCGTACTGGACAAGGAGTTTCCCGTACTGGATAAAGGTTTTGTCAGGCTCGTTGATTATATGGGAAGTGACGACAGAATTGTACAGTCCGCTCGAGTTTCTTATGGAAGCGGAACCAAATCCTTCCGTGAAGATAAGGGACTGATAAACTATCTCCTTCGAAATGAACACACTTCACCCTTTGAACAGGTTGTATTTACTTTTCATACCAAGATGCCGATTTTTGTTGCCCGTCAGTGGGTTCGTCATAGAACTGCAAGGGTAAATGAAATCTCAGGCCGCTACAGCGTTATGAAAAATGAGTTTTATCTACCGTCTGAAAAAGACGTGGCGTTTCAGAGTCTTGATAATAAGCAGGGCCGTTCTGAAGAGGAAATACCCCCTGAATTGAAACAGAAGGTCCGAAGCATGCTTGAGGAAGAGCAGAACAAGGTATACGAAAATTATACAGCCCTTCTGGATGACAATGTCGCCCGTGAACTGGCTCGTATCAATCTGCCCCTCAGTCTTTATACCGAGTGGTATTGGCAGATGGATTTAAAAAATATGTTTCATTTTCTGAAATTGAGAATGGATGCCCATGCGCAGATGGAAATCAGAGTCTATGCCGAGGAGATCCACAAGCTGGTCAGTCTTGTCTGTCCGGTTGCCATGGAGGCATTTGATAATCATATAAAAGGTTCAGTCCGTTTTTCAGCAGCGGAGCTTGATGCTTTAAGCAGGGTAATAGCGGGAGAAGAGAATTCTCTTAAAGGAAAAGACCTTGAGCGCTTTAATGCAAAACTGAAGGATCATAAGCAACTTTAAATATTTTCCCGCCGTACTCGATCAGAGATAGGGCTTAATCTTTGTCATCAGCTCATCCATTTTCTTAGTAAAGGCTGAACTGATGAGACTATCAGGATGCTGCTCTGTCAGATTTCTAAAGGCGGAGAGTGAGTCCTTCATATTTTCTTCACTGATATTAAAATCTTTTCTACTGCCGTTTCGTCTGTCGTAACTGGAGACTTTCTCCTTGAAATGACGTCCGCCGGAAAGTCGTTTAACAACCGATGCCATCTTCAGAGGAATAGCCTTATCTATAAGAATCTGTCTTTTGTCATCAGGCAGATCGTGGGAAAGGGTAAATAGATAATTCATCATTCCCGCAATATCCAGACGTGGTTCCAGCTCATCCTCTTCTTTCTTTTTCAGGGGATCTTCCGGAGAAGCAGGTTCTGTCTGAGCTGCAGGTTTGGATTCTCCCGCCGGAGCAGGGGGGGCGGGTTCTGATTCAGCTGCCGGAGGCGGTGTCGGATTGACCGGGTAGGGCATCTCTACAGGATAAGGTTCGGGCGCCGGGTAGGAAGAAGGCGGAGCTGGAGGATAGGCGGCAGGAGGAAGTGGTGGGGCTTCCTGTATAACTTCCTCTTCTTCAGGAATTACACCTTCTTTCATCAATTCAGTGTAAACGTCTTCCATATCTTCTGTATCTTCTTCAAGAAGGAGAGTATCTTCTTCCTCATTGATATTTATTACGGGCTCCATGGCATTTATATCCAGCAGACTGATGGCATCTTCTTCATCCATGGGTATCTGTGACAGTTTTGGTCCTGTCGAATAATTCTGGGATTGATCCTGTTTCAAATCCCTGATGGTTATCTGTCTCATTTTTGCCAGATTGTTGTGCCAGTTCTCAGAACCTTCCTCAAAGGAGGATACGGTTTTTTCATACAGTTCCAGTGTCTGCGTAAGGTTATTGATATCTTCAGTTGCAGTTGAGGCACCTTGGAGGTTAAGCAGAGATTCCAGCTTGTTAACCGCTTTTTCTCTCTCTCCAGATTGAAAATAGGCTTCAGCCATATCGGTAAGTGTTTCCGGATCGTTGATCAGTTCAGGATCTCCATCAAGCTGTTCATAGAGTTCCGCCGCCTCATCCTGTCTGGATGTCTTCTGAAGGATTCTTGCTTTAATATGAAGTGCCTTTTTATCAGCAGGAAATGCTTCAAGATAATCTTCAATATACTTCAGGGCTTCATCATAGCGTTCTCCCTCCAGATAGGTTTTGGAGAGGGTATAAAGAATTGATTTGTCATTAGGATCCAGTTTGAAAATTTCTATCACACAGGAACGGACCAAATCCGGTCTTTTCTCAATGGCATAGAGTGCCGCAAGGGCTCTATAGGCTTCCAGGTTATCTGTCTGTCTCTCAATGACATGGTTGTATACTTTTTCAGCTTCTTTATAGCGTTCCTGTTTTGTCAGGATGTCACCGATCTGAAGACGGATATGCATATCAGAAGGGTGGTAGTTAGCCTGTTTATTCAGCTCTTCCAGGGCTTCCTGCAGAGCATTCTGTTTCATATACAGCTGCTGAAGGTTAAGTGTGGCAGTTTTATAGGAAGGATCACGGGAAAGAGCTTTTTTAAAGTAATGGCGGGCTTTCTCTTCATCACCTTTTTCGGCGTGAATTGTACCCATACTATTTATGGCACGAACATTTTCAGGTTCTTTATCCAGAAGCTGTTCGAATTTTTTTTCGGCCTCATCCAGGGATCCCTGATTCTGAAGAACCTCTCCCAGATTTCCGAGACTTGGTGTCCAGCCGGGCCTGTATTTCAGGGACTCTTCATACTGGATTTTAGCCTCATCCAGATTTCCCCTGTCCTGATATGTTATTCCCAGATTGTAGTGGAGGGTTGCATTATTTTTGTCCATGGAGAGACCCTGGCGATAGATCTCTTCGGCTTTTTCATAATTTTTGCTCTGCTCAAAGATGGTTCCCAGATTATTATAGGCCTTTATGTAGGAAGGATCCTGTTTGATTGATTTTTTATACCATTTCTCGGCCAGTTCGAGATCGCCGTTTCGTTTATAAAGATTTCCAAGGTTGTAACTTATGTCCGGACGGTCCGGAGCAAGTCTGGCGGCCTGTTTAAAGGCGGTTTCCGCTTTTGTGAAGTCGCCTTTGTTTTTATAGGAGACCCCTACATTGTTATATGCTTCCGGGTTTTCAGGAGAGAGATGGATTGCTTTTCTATAGTCATTGATGGCTTTATCCGAGTTCTTGAGAGCCTCATGAATATTTCCTGAAAGAATAAGGAGAAGTATGCTGTCTCCGTTTTCTTTCAGGAGGGTATCAGTCATATCTCTTGACAGTTCATAGTCTTCAAGGAGGTAAGCTGAAATGGCCTGATTGTATTTGTTCTGATAATTACTCATGAACCATCCTTCAGGGTCTTATAGAAATTTCTTCGGAAAAATCACTGTAACGGGGATTATCCGATCCAGTATAGGATTTTATTGCGAAAAAATACTGTTTAAAGGGAGAGAGTCCGTCTAAAAGAGTATAACTCTCTTTTTCAATTTTTAAGGGACTGCCGGGATATATATACTCACCGGGATTTTCCCCGAAGAACAGAAGATATCCTTCAACTTCAGGAGAGGCGGAGGGATTCCAATCCAGCCTGAGCTCTCCGTTATCAGATCGCCTTGCATGTATATACGCCGGAGGAAGGGGCGGGAGTGAAGGAGTGTAATCAAGTTTCATAAACGAGAGGCCCGGAGTTAGATCTTCTTTCATGTCGGGGTAGAGAAGAAATGCCATCAGCAGATAACGTCCCCGGCTGTCTTCATCAATTTCAGAAAATGGTTTCCATAATTCAGGAGCGTCCAGAACAGTGCTTTCTCCCTGGAAATTCTGTCTTCTCTCCTCGGCTTCAAGAAGACTGTTTGTTGCAAAATAGTAGGGAAATACAGCAGCATTTCCGGGACTGCTGTCCACAGCACTCAGACTGTTTAATCTGGAGTCCGTGAATTTCAGGTCCAGTACGGTGCTTATTCCATAGCCCGGTTGGTCGTAGCGTCTTGTGGAACGGTTTTCAACAAAACGGCGTTCCATCCTGAATTCATCCATAAAACCTGTAAAACCGGAACCGATGACCAGTTCACCAGGTTCATCACCCACTCTTGGAGTGTAAACAGTGCTGGATTCATTTCCATCATCAGTTGTATAGATTATTGCCGAGGGTTGACCGTTTACCAGGTATTCCAGCATCCCTGTACGGCTGTCATAACGGAGCATATGGTGATTCCACTGTCTGGGAAGGACAGGATCTCCGGATATTTCATAGAAAGATTCAGGGCTGTCGGGCATCTGAAAAATATTACTGAAACTCCATACCAGGCGACGGTTGATAAAATGACAAAGAATTGACTGAGAGTAAATTTCATCTCCGTCACGGCCCAGTCCCTTCCATTGAATAATATTTTCACCTTCCCTGGGATTCGCAGGGTAGAGCCAGAATTCAATTGTGAAATCTTCCCAGTTTGTAAAAGGATAAAAAAGGGAACCACGGGTATCTGCTTTCAGTGTTATTCTGTTTTCTCTATCGAAAGTTGCACTGCCGGCACCGGATTTAAAGTATTTGCGGCTGTATTCCGGCTGTTCTCCAATAATATAGTTACCCGATTTATCTCGTCCTTCCGCTTCATTGAAGGGGAGAAGGATATCGGTTGAATCTATACGGGAGTTCAGTTCGGTTCTGTTCAGTACAAGATCGAGAAAACCACCCTTTCCGGGGGTTGTTTTCAGGTTATTTAGAACCGTTCCGTTCCAGTCATCCTCTCCACCGAGAGTCAGGCTTTCGGCAAACAGAATCTGTGAGAAAATCAGGGTTTGTAAAATCATCAGAATGAGGGTATGTTTTATCTTCATAGCAATATATGAATCTTATCGGTAAATTATGGATAGTAATAAAGAAAGAGTCGAGACACTTCGAAAACAAATAAAAGATTTCCCCCTCCAACCCGGTGTATATCTGATGAAGGATGAGCAGAAAAAAATCATCTATATCGGAAAGGCTGTCAAATTGAGAAACCGGGTTCGTTCCTATTTTTCAGGGGAAAAAGATATAAAAACCAGAACTCTTGTCCATCAGATTCACAGTATTGATCATATAGTCACCAAGAGTGAATATGAGGCACTTCTCCTTGAAAATAATCTAATAAAGAAATGGAATCCCCGATACAACATCAACCTGAAAGACGGGAAGAGTTATCCGGTTATCCGGATTACATCGGATGAATATCCCCGTGTATTCAGGACTCGAAATATTGTAAATGATAAATCTCAGTATTACGGACCCTATCCGGATGTTAAAGTTCTGGATGAAACACTTGCACTTATAAAGAAGATGCTCCCTCTGCGCAGATGCAGGAAACTGAAGAAAAGAGAGAATCCCTGTCTCTATTATCATATGGGAAAGTGTTCGGGACCCTGTGCCGGACTGATCAGTAAAGAGGATTACCGTACTCTGGTAAACAAGGCAAGAGCCATACTAACGGGGAGAACTGTCGGTCTGGAAAAAGATCTTTTAAAAGAGATCAAGGTCTTGTCGGAATCTCTTGAATTTGAGAAGGCCGCAGAACTGAGGGACATCCTAATTGCTCTGCAGCTGCTGCAGACAGAACAGAAAGTCGAGGATTTTGAAGAAGAGAGCCGGGATTATGTAGGGGTGGATTCTTCGGGAAATTACTACTCCTTCGTAGTTTTTCAGATGAGGAATGGAAAACTACTAGGAAAAGAATCCTTCAGGTCAGAGTACTACGGTAGTGAACAGGATGCCACCCAGGAATTTTTACTTCGATATTACGGCACTCCCGATAAAGATTTTCCTTCCCGTGTATTTCTATCTTTAAAGGACCGGAGCCTGATTCAGGATTATCTGAACCGTGAGGTAAGGGGTGCAGATAAAATGGTTCTTGAACTGCCCCGGAGTAAACGGGATCAGGCAGTCCTCAATATGGCTGTTGAAAATGCGAGAAGTGATCTGGCCAGAAAGCTGCAGGATATGGGGAATATTCCCGCACTTGAAGATCTGCAGATGGTTCTGAATTTGAAAAAGCTCCCCCGGAGAATCGAAGGATTTGATATAGCTCAGCTAGACGGACACTTCACAGTATCATCATTGATCTCATTTAAAGATGGAAATCCGGATAGAAAAAATTACAGACATTATAATATTCGTTCCCTGGACGGGGGAATTGATGACTTCAAGGCTATAAGTGAAGCCGTGGCCCGTCGGTATACCAGGCTGAAGAACGAAAAGAAGGAGATGCCTGACCTGATTCTTATTGATGGAGGTAAAGGGCAGGTGAGTGCTGCAGTTTCAATTCTTGATGCCCTGGGTCTTGAAATTCCTCTTATCGGTCTGGCTAAAAGGGAAGAACTTATTTACTTACCGGGAGAAAAAGAGCCAATAGATTTACCTGAGGGTGACAGAGGTCTGAGAGTTTTACAGCATGTAAGGGATGAGACCCATCGTTTCGCAACTTCCCACAATCAGAAACTCCGTAAAAAACAGATATCCCTGAATTCCCTGGAAAATATCCCGGGGATAGGTCCTGCAAAAAGCAAAAAGCTCCTTGTCGGGTTCGGTTCTATGGAGAAACTGTATGCAGCAAAGGCAGAGGAAATTTCCAATACAGCGGGAGTCAGTCTTGAGGCAGCTGAAATGATACGTCAGTATCTTTCACGGAAAGAGAAGGCCGAGGAGCCATAAAGCGGACTTGGTTCTGTATGTAACTCAGTATTTCTCTCTGTCCCGCATTCTGCCTTTCTGTTACAATAAATAATATGAAACTAGTAATGGCTACGATTCACCTTGAAGAGTCTACACGGGCAATTCCTTTGGCTGCGGCCTGTTTGAAAGCGGCGGCTCCGAAGCATGATATAGAGCTGAAGGATTTTACCCTTGAGCATAGTGCCCGACTTATCGCAGAAGATCTTACATCAGATGAAAGTTGTGGATGTATAGGTTTTCCTATCTACTTATGGAACAGATCTCTTGCTCTGGAGGTTATTTCTGCTATCAGGAAAATCAGACCCGGAGTGCCTATTATTGCCGGAGGGCCCGATGTTACTGCGGCGCCTCAGGCATTTCTGGATGACAGCGGAATCGAACTTGTCATGCAGGGTGAGGGAGAAGAGCTTATCAATCCAGTACTGGATGCTCTTGAAGCAGGGGAACCATTCCCCCGTATTCCCGGATTGAGTACAGCTGACTTTTTCTCTCCCCGGTCTGCTTTCTGTAAAGATATTAATACTCTTGAATCTCCCATTCTCTCGGGATCCCTGGATCTGAGCCGGAATCCCGGTCTTCTCTGGGAGCTGTCCAGGGGCTGTCCTTTTGCCTGTGACTTCTGCTTTGAATCGAAGGGAAGCGGTATGGTCCGTGTTTTTGATACCGAGAGGATCCGTAAAGAACTGAAGGTCATGAGGGAAGCCGGCATACAGCAGGTTTTTGTGCTGGATCCCACATTTAATGTTAATAGAGATCGAGTCCTTTCCATTCTGGGCTGGATCAGAGAGCTTACACCGGAAACCTATTACTATTTTGAGATTAGAACAGAGTTTCTTGATGAAGAGACCGCAGAGGCTTTCGCATCAGTTCCCTGTACCCTTCAGATAGGTCTGCAGAGTTCATCTCCCGAAGTTCTTAAAAATATAAACCGAAATTTTGATCCTGATGAGTTCAGGGCGAAAACAGATCTTCTGGGTCAGGCGGGAGTCTCCTTTGGAGTCGATCTTATCTATGGTCTTCCCGGTGATACTCTTTCGGGATTCAGAGATTCCATAGAATATGCTCTGTCCCTGGAACCGAATCATCTGGATCTGTTTCCTCTGGCGGTTCTTCCCGGTACGGCTCTGTATGACAGACGGAATGATCTTGATCTGAAAGCGGATAGTTCGGATCCCTATATTGTACGTGAAACACCCGATTTTTCTCCTGAAGATTTAAAGTCTGCCAGTGAACTGAGTGAGGCCTGTGATTCCCTGTACAATAAAAACCGGGGGATCAGCTGGTTCAGCAGGGTCTGCTATGATCTGGATATGACTGCTGTTGACCTTGTTATAAAGTGGAAAAACTTGAATGAATCTGCAGTTCCCCAGGATATTCTGTTGAAGGATTTTCTCCGGGATGTATATGAAGAGGCCGGACAGATTCGTCTCTATTCCGTACTTGAAGACCTGCTCGGCTATCTGGATATTCTTGAGGAGCTGGAAAACGGAGAGAGCAGTACGATTCCGGGAGAACATATACTTCTGGAAGATGACCTAATGCTTTCACTTCACTCAAGCTGCCGTGTACAGGAACTTCATCTTCATCCCACAGTGGTCACTGCCGGATTTCCCGCCTCTTCTGAGGAGCTGATGGTGGACTCAGAATTATTCAGAACCTTGTTCTGGCTGAGGGATTATGAACTTTGTGTTGATCTTCTTTCTGAAGAGGAAGAGGAGATAATAGGAAAGCTGAAGGGTAGGAAGATCAGCTATAAGGATCTGAAGGCTTCCTATAAAGGAATTGATGAATTTATTCTCAGTGGAATTCTGGAGGCCTATATTATTGCCGGATAAATCCAGAGAAGTGAGGTTAAATCCAGGGGAGGAATCAAACCCCTCTGGAAATCCGTTCAATAAGAAAATCTGAGAATCCCAAATCCTTCATTTTTGCCTGTGTCTTCGTATAGTCATAGGCTGTGCGGTAAAAGTTGAATTCTTTTTTACCCGTATCCAGAACTCCCCAGGCGGCTTTGGGATTATTATCCCTGGGCTGACCCACACTCCCCGGATTGATCAGGATCTTTACACCCTTAAGAGAAATTAGATCTCCATCGGCAGCTCTTGATGAACTGAGCTCTCTACTTCTGAGTGAGTAATGCTCCTGAATATGGGTATGCCCAAAGAGTATCCATTTTTTTGAGGCCGCCTTGAAATTTCTTAAGGCATCATCTTCTCCAAGAATATAACTCCGAGACGGCTCTTCGGGTGAACCGTGGAGTAGTAGAAATCCTTTTCTTTCTATAAATGCCGGGAGTTGTTTCATATGATTTACCAACTCTCCGGAAATAAGAGAACGGCTGAGAATCAGTGCTCTATGGGACTCAGTGCTGAAGAATTCTCCCTTCATACGCCCGCAGAGATAGAGGTCATGATTACCGGGTATAAATATATGTTTCTCCTGAATCAACCTTCTGTAACAGGCTTCGGGATCCGGTCCATAGCCGCAGAGATCTCCCAGAAACCACAGTTCTTTCCAGTCCATACCCGATGCAGCTTCCAGCACGGCTTCCATAGCCTCCAGGTTTCCATGAATATCTGAGAGTACAAGTACCTTCAATTAAATCTCCAACTGTAAAGTTTCATAGTTTTATAATTCTCTTTTGATTATAGTATAGGTATAAATGGAAAAAAATATATTCAACAAAGCAATCGGTAATCTCAACGAGTATTTTGCAACTGTATGGACCCTCATGTCAGATACTACAATTTTCCTGACGAATAATACGAAAATTTTTTATCAGTATGAGTCCCAGTTGAGAGAGTTGCGTCACAGGCTTGAAAAGAACAGAACCGATACTGAGGTTATGCAGGATGTCCGGCGGGAGCTTGTAATCATCAGAAAGGCACTGCGTATGCAGGGGTATAATCTGCGCCTGGGCTCTCTGGATCTGAAGCTGGAAGGTTTTAGAAATGATGATGCCCTTTCCCAGGGATTTACACGCTGTGTTTTATTTATGGCTCAGGATGGAGATATTCTGTATATAAGCGGAACGGCTAATCATATTGAACTGGACAGTGCTCTCGAGAGCCGTCTGGCTGCTGGCGGTTATAGACCGATAGAGGCAAAGCATTTCTTATGGTTTAAATGGGAAAACCGTGTGCTTATTCTTTCCGGAGCCGCTTCGGAAACAAAAGATGATTTTGAAGAATTTAAAGAGTATGTGCAGGAGAACAAGCCACTTATTCTCAGAAGACTGGCAAAACTGAGCTAGGGGAAACATTGGTGTGTGAACTGGTCTGAATGCAATATGATTCATATCAAAAAAATGATCCCCTGAGAAGAGGATCATATATCACTATTTTATATAAATCAGTTCTGTTCCATGGCAGCCTGAAATCCCTGGCTGTATGCTTCCTTCCATGCATCTGTAAATCCGTCTTTATACCCCTGAAGATACTCGTCATTACCATTTGAATTATCGTAATCATCATAATCATAGTCGTCATAGTCACTGTAATCATCACCGGACTGACTCAAATCATCAGACGTTATACTGAAAAAATCTTCTTCAAGCATATTAAAGTCCATCAGTTCATATGATGAACCGGTTTCACCTTCTGCAAGTATGTCGTTATCAGGATAATCTTCATCAATTGGAATCGTGATGCTTATGGTCGCGCCGTTTTCCAATACTTCATCACCAAGAAGGTCTTCTCCCCAGTACATGGAATCTCTGGAAGAAACATAGAGATAGTAGATATCCTCCCCTGTTTCATTGCTGAATGTCATCTCTCTGACCACAGGATTTCGTCCTCCGAAGGGAAGGAAAGATTCAGGGCTTATTGAAATGAAATTTGTCTCATTCAGATTTATCTCTTCAATGCGGTATGATTGTTCCATCTCATCTTCCGCCATCAGGTCATATATGGGTTGAGATTCATCATAAGTAATCTCGATTTCTATAGTGCTGCCCATATCAAAGAGATCATCACCAAGTCTGTCTTCTCCCCATTCCCTTTCATCAACGGGAGATAGATAGAGATAGTAGACTGTCTCTTCGAGAAAATTCTCAATTATAATGGTCTTTGTTGTTTCGGCAAAAAGGCTGCCTGCAAGAAAGAAGGTTGCAAGGGAAAGCAATAAAATTTTTTTCATCTGAATACCTTTGTTTTTTATTTCCTTGTGATCAAGGGCGGTTACTTTTGATTTTATCATATCTTTACTCCATAATGGTGAAGAGATCTTAAAGTGTCCGCTTAATGAGGATGATTATAATGCCTTTAAAAAGATTAATCCAAGTACCGGTTCTTTTTCTCATCTTCATCCTTCCTCTTTCCGCACAATACTCCCCCGGAGTGAACTGGCAAAAAATCGAAAAAGAACACATTCTCCTCATTTTTCCGGAAGAACTGAGTGAAACAGCGTTGGTTCTGGCTGAAAAAATCGATGAAGTTTACAAGAGAGAGAGCCTGGATTTCAGCAGTGGAAAACAGACCCGCTGGCCCCTTATTCTGACAAATTCAGGAATGGTCAGTAACGGTTATGTCGCCATGCCGCCCAGAAAAGGGGTCTGGTATGGAACTCCTGCGGCGGAAGGTCTCTCAACACTGGACTGGTATGATCTTCTTGGACTTCATGAAACAAGGCATATGGTACAGATGGATTCCATGAATATGAGATTTATCCGCTTCCTTTATTATATCGGGGGAGAACTGGCTCAGACCGGAGGAATCCATCTATCTATCCCACGCTGGTTTCTGGAAGGAGATGCTGTTTCTGCAGAAACCATATACTCCGATGGCGGTAGAGGGCGTGATCCCGCATTTTATGAGCAGCTTAAGGTGATGAGTCTGGAGGGTGATTACTCTTACCAGCAGTTTGTGAACCGTTCATATCAAATATATTATCCCAACCGATACAGTTTCGGATATTTTATGACCAGTTATATCCGCCGTGAATATGGAGAGGAGAGCTGGAACAGAATCCTGAAGACAACAGCTGCCATCCCCCTCCCTGCCTTCGGGCTCTATCTGGGTGCAAAGAAGGTTAGCGGTAAATCCTGGTCTCGTCTTTTTCTGGATATGATGGAGGATCTGAAGAAGAACTGGGAAGAAGAAATTAATGCTCTTGAACTGAGAGAGGACAGTCTCCTCCTGAATGAACTTCCTAATATTTACAGCCGCTATGAGGTTCTCTTCAGTGATGAAAGGGGAGTACTGGCTCGTAAATACTCTCTGGCTGAACCGTCTGAACTCTTAAGAATTCAGGATGGGGAAGAGCAGTCTATCCGGAGGCTCCAGCCCTTTGCGGGAGCGAGCAGTAACGGCAGGCAGATTATCTGGACCTATAACAGACCTTCAATGCTGTATGAATCTCTGAACTGGTCTGATCTGATCAGTTACGATCTGGAGACTGGAAAGAAAAAGTATCTGACAAAAAAGAGCCGAACACTCTTTCCGGCCTTTTCTCCGGGAGGAGAGAGTCTGGCTGCTGTCTACTGGAGCCGGAGAAGAGAGGGCTCCATCCGTATTCTGAATCCGTCAGATGGAGAAATCCTGAAGGAGTATAAAGTCCCCGAAGAGGGTTTTCCCTCCTATCCTGCCTGGTCAGAAGATGAAGAGACTCTCTATTTCCTGCAGCAGAATGAAAAAGGAAGGGCCATCATCTCCCTGGATCTGGAGAGTGGCGAATTCAATGTTCAGAAAGATTACAGCCATGAAACGGTTAAGCGTCTCTGTTCCTGGAGGAACTACCTTATATATGCATCCAACGCCGGGGGGCTTGAAAATATCATGGCTCTGGATCTGGAGAGCAGTGAGGAATATCAGCTGACTTCCAGAGCTTTCGGCGTAGGGTTTCCCTATGTTGAAAGAGGGGGGGATATACTCTATTACTCCGATACCCGGGGAATAAACGGATCTGTTCCAGTGGCCCTGGAGCTGAATCCTGAGAACTGGATTCCCTTTGATAAGACTGTTGAAGATTCTGAGAGCAGCTTTCCGTATCTAAGAGAGGGAGATTGGTCGGTTCACTCTGCAGCAGATGACAGCAGTAAAGATGAGATTGAGGACTATTCTCTTTTTGCCTCAGCTTTCAATATACACAGCTGGGGAATTTCTCCCAACCTTGAAACCCTGACGGGCCTCCGTTTCAATTTACAGTCTGCCAATATAATGGGAACCTTCAACTGGTCTGTAGGAGGGGAATACGATATTAATGAGCAAACCTGGGGCGCTTTTTTAGATATGGACTGGCAGAGATTCTATCCTGTTATAAGTTTGAGAAATTCGGCGGACTACAGAGTTCTCTCAGGAGTCGAACTGTTTGATGTATATAGCAGAATGATGTTCTCCTTTCCCATGAACCTGAGCAGAGAACTCTGGGACGTTTATCTTAATCCTGCTGTAAGTGCTGGAATCAGAGCTTATCTTCCTCTTGAAGGAGAGGAGACTGCCCACTATTTTCCAGTGAATACCGGATTGATTGCATATGCCGTCCTGCCGGGGAGTTACCGTTCCATTAAACCTAAGTGGGGGGTGTATGAGCGCTGCGGCAGCAGTATGAATCCTGCGGATCCTTCAGAGTTTTATCAGTACTATACTCATTCTATTCTCTATACTCCTGGATTTTTCCGGAATGCAGGTTTCAGTTTCGGAGCGGCATTTGAACAGCAGAGCGGTAATTATTCTCTGCGTTTCCCCTTTGCAAGGGGCTATGATTCCTCTGTCGCATATCGAACTCTGAAAGTATCAGGAGACTATGATTTTCCCATAGCCTATCCTGATGCCGCAGCAGGTTCATTTCTCTATATCAAAAGGATCAGGGGGAATCTGTTTTATGATTATCTGATTCAGGGAGATCTGGCCGGGGATGATCAGAATTACAGATCCGTTGGAACAGAACTTACTCTTGATATGACTGCAGCCAATCAGGAGCAGGGAGAATTTAATCTCGGTTTTCGTTTTCTCTGGCTGCTGGATGAAAAAAGACCGGCTTTTCAGCTGGTCTTTATGAATGCATCATTTCTATAGGGTAAAATCTTTCAGATAATCTCTTATTTCGTCCCGGACTCTTCTGAAGGGATCAAGTTTCTTCTCTTCATCTTCGATGTCCTTTGCCAGGCGGGGAGGATCATCAAATCCGTGATGAATTTTTTTTGTTCTGCCCAGGTAGACAGGACAATTTTCATCGGCATGTCCGCAGACAGTGATTACCACATCAAAATCAATCTCTTTATAATCTGTGGCAAGGGTACTCTTGTGTCCGCTGATATCGACACCCGCTTCCGCCATGACCTTAACGGCAGCGGGATTCAGACCGTGTGTCTCGATACCCGCAGAATAGACATTATATTCATCACTGTGTAATTCTCTCATCCAGCCTTCGGCCATCTGGCTCCGGCATGAATTTCCGGTACATAGAAATAGTATATTCTTTTTCATGAAATCTCCTGTGTCTTACTTAGGGTTACTAAGAAAACGCAATTTTAATAGATTCTCATGCATAAAGTTTTCACCTGCAAGGAGGATATGTTCATTTTGTGTTAAAAATAGATCCTTAAAGAGAAATATAGGGGTTGTCTTCTCAATTTTAAGATGGGCCGCAATCTGTTCATCAGGAAGAACAGGGAGAAGGTCCGTCAGGCTGCTATCTGCTTCCTCATTAAAGTAGTCATTGAAAAGTTCATAAGCAGTGCACTGATAATTCATAAGTACAGGGTCGGCACCTTTTCTCAGAGCATTTCTTGGAAAGATATTCCGAGAATAAATAACAGGGGCTCCATCAGCCAGATAAAGCCGTTTAAGTTCAACAATCTCAGTATTGGGTCTGACATTCAGAAGGTGGGCATCTTCTGATCCTGCCGAACGCTGGTGTATTCCAATAAGCTCAATCTTTACCTTTCTTCCGTTCTCTTCAAGCATGGGGATGAAATCCCATTTCTCATTAAGAGAGGTTTCCAGATTAAGTGTTTTTTCACGGACAAAAGTCCCTTTTCCATGAACCCTTACGATAAGGCCGTCATATTCGAGTCTGGCCAGTGCTGTTCTTACGGTTGCTCTGCTGACATTGTGCTGAGCCGAGAGAATATTCTCCGAAGGGAGCTGCCCCGAGGCCTCTACTTCTCCCCGTTCAATAATCTCTTTAATATCTTCATAGGTCTGTTGTACAAGTATTGGTAATTTTCCGGTGGCCATTGATCTTTCTCCTAAACCGAATCACTTAGAGATTCTTCCAGAAAGAAGCGGAGAACAGTTTTTCCCAGAACTAGCCTGTCACTGTAAAAAATCTGAGTCGGTTTCGTAACCGGTTTTTTATTGAGGAATGTTCCGTTTGTTGATTCCATATCTTCCAGAATAAAGGTTTTTTCTTCGGGGACAGAAATCCTGCAATGGATACTGCTTACTTCCGGGTCCTGGAGGCGGATGGTACAAGACGGATCTCTGCCTATTACAACCTCATCTGTATCTATAATATATGATGTTCCCAGTTCCTGAGATGATAATATGAGAAGAACAGCCTTTTCCTTCAGAAATGTTTCTTTCTTTTTTTTGCTGTTCTGTATAATGGTCTGGTCTTCCACTAATACTCTCCTCTAGGAAATAATTATAGCATAATACTCCAGTGAATGCCCTTTCCTCAATAGTAATAATTTATCAGCCCTATTGTTCTAACGGACTATTCTTCATATGTATATAATTATTCTCTGTCAGCCATGATGCAGTCTCCTTCAGAGTCTGTTCTGCCGGACGAAAGGTGAAGTTCAGAGCTTTCAGGGTTTTGCTGTCATCGAGAATATTCCAGCGGGTCATATACAAGGCTCCTTCATAGGTCAGATGGAAGGTGAATCCGATTCTTTTCTGGAAGAAAGAAACAACTCTTCCAACACCGCGTAATACAAATCCGGGGATTCTGATGCGAAGGATTCTCCTGCTGCAGAGTTTCTGAACCAGAGGATGCATCTCACTCCAGGTAAAAAAATGGCCGCCAGTCATATAGAGTCCGGGAACTGCCTCCTCTCTCATCAGACGGCGGTGAATTACAGCAAGATCCCGTACATCTATAAATTGAAATCCTCCGCTGCAGATAGGAACTGCATAATTCATCATATAGATCAGGGCATTATTTGCTTCACTGAGACCGGGATCATCGGGACCTATCACTGATGAAGGATAGGTGACAAAGACTTTGATTTCCTCATCCCTGAGGCTCAGAATCATCTGCTCCCCTCTGGACTTACTACAGGCATAGGGTGTAAATCCCTCCTGCAAAGGGCTCTCTGGAGTCATTTGTTTCTGTTGGGGATGAAAGCGGGTCACGCAGGAGGAGACAAAGAGTACTTTTTTAATTCCGCACTTTTTTACAAGGCTGACAATATTTTCTGTACCCTCTTCGTTCACCCGGTGCATCTGTTCTTCCTGTTTAAGGTTCAGGGTGACCATGGCGGCACAATGGATAAGTGAGCTGCAGCCCCGGGCCGCGGACTCCAGAGATTCTGTATCAAGGATATCACCCTTGTGGTAATAAAGATTATCAGGCTGTCCGAAAATTCGCTGAGCCTTCTTAATATCACGGATCAGGAGATGCAGTTCGTGTCCCTCTTTCAGAATCTCAAGGACAGTATGTGAACCGATAAAGCCGGTTCCTCCTGTAATCAGTATCTTTTGAGTCATAATCTTATTTTATACAGCTATGCCTGTTAGATCAAAGCTTTCCGGTCTTTATGGCTGCTTTCCAGATTTAAATTAGATTAAAGTTATGTGATGACAAAAATTAGCTTGTAACATAATGCTCACTTGATTTATATTTTTATTATTCAGCAGTTGATTATTAATAGGAGCCGCGTATGGTAAAGGAACTTCAGGTTCTTGATGAACTGGTCCGTGCCAGTGCCCTGATGGCGGATGAAGGGGATTTTAAAAGCCTTATCTCTGTTCTTGTGGAGCAGTCTCTGGATATTACCAGATCGGATATGGCTGTCCTTTATCTTTTCAAAAATTCTGAAGATAAAAATTCAGATTTGATACAGATGTATAAAAGAGGTGCATTTGAGGCACCCCAATCTCTGTCTCATGATTCAGAGCTTATAGAATTTCTCAATGAATGTGGAAAGGCTGTTGTCCTTCAGGGACGTTCTTCCCGTCAGGAAGTACATTTTGAAGATCTATTTCTTCATCCCATGATGAACAGCGGTATCGCCCTGCCTATGAATACTGTGAAATCCAGGATTGCCGTTCTGGTTCTGAATTCTAAACAGGAACTTTTCTATAACAGAAACAGTTTCAACTTTCTCGATTCATTTACCAAGCAGGCCAGTGGTATGCTTCAGAATTCCAAGCTCTATAAAGAGCTGAAAGATTATGTGAAACAGGTTGAGGATCTGCAGCAGTATCAGAAAAATATATTTGAATCCATGACCAATATTCTAATCACAACGGATGAGGATAACCGGATTGAATATTTCAACCATATGGCAGAGGAATCCATGGGCATGGATGAGAACGCCATAGGTGTTCCGGTAGATCAGTTTTTTAAAAAATCCCTGAGCCGTAAAATTCTTAATGCGATTCAAAAAGCCGGGAAAACCGGTATAGAGATTCCAGGTATGGAAGGAATATTCAAACCGCCGGGTGATGACAGGGATATGGATTTTTCACTCAATGTGACCACTCTGAAAGGTGTCAGGGGTAAACATAAAGGGCTTACCCTCCTTTTAACCGATCAGACCAGGGAGCAGGAACTGAAGGCATCCATTGAAGTCGCCACCGAAGACAGACGGGTGATAAAGGATATGTTCGCCCGCTACCTCTCAAATGATATTGTTCAGAATCTGATGGACTCTCCTGAGATGGTGAAACCCGGGGGTGGAACAAAACATGCCACTGTTTTCTTTGCGGACATCAGGGGCTATACCTCTTTTTCTGAAGACAAATCACCTGAATACATAATTGAAGTACTAAATGAGTATTTTACTGAAGCTGTTGAGATTGTTATCAAGTACGGCGGATATATAGATAAGTTTATCGGGGATTGCATCATGGCAGCCTGGGGTGTTCCCATGGTCAATGAGCAGGAAGATGCAATTAAAGCAGTCTCCTGTGCCGTTGAAATACAGAATCTTGTGAAGGCTAAAGACAGGCAGTTTTTTAAGGGCCGGGCCTCCAAGCTTACCGTCGGTTTCGGTATGCATACGGGAGATCTGGTTGCAGGAAACCTGGGAAGCTCCAGGCGTATGGACTATACGGTTATCGGAGATACAGTCAACCTGGCAGCTCGTCTTGAAGGTGTATCCGAAGCCGGAGAGATTATTATAACAGAAGATACACGTCGGTATCTGGATGATAGATTCAAAATTGAACCCCGTGATGCGGTAAAAGTGAAGGGAAAAGTAAAACCCATTCAGATTTTTAACGTAATCGGAATGTCATAGAAAGCCCCTGGGCCCGGACTCTTCGGACCAGTTTGAATATTTTACCGGGAAAATTAACAAATCCCGGTAGTTAAAAGGAGACCCTTATGGAACAGCTGATGGAAGTCGTCTATTCTCTGCCACTTTATGTGTTGATCGCGGCGGCTCTAATCATCGCAGCACTTGTCTTTCTCATTATCATTCTGTTTATCAGTAAAAGACGATTCAGAAAATCTTTGGAAGCCCTTGCTGCTGAACCGGACCTGAAAAAAATGGAGATTCTAAAGCATTACAGGAAAGAGAAGCTTTTGAAGAAGTCTGCCCTGTTGGTGGATATCTCAAAAAGGAAAAATGTTAACCTTCCGGAAATTCTTGATCTGGGAGAAGACTGGGTCACACGCTATGGGAATAGTCACAATAGCAAGCTTCTTGGCTGGATACTTGAATACATACCTGACAGAGGTCTATTTACGGTCTTTCAGAGAGCCCTCAACCATCAAAAGGTTGCTCAGAAACTCGAACAGTTTCTTGATAGAAGCAGTGATTTTTTAAAGCTGAGAAGAATAGCCCTTTCCGGAAAGGGTGAGCCCTTTGACGGTGCCAAGGCGTTGAAACTCTTTAAAGACCGGTTGGATGAAATTCGTGAAATGACCGGTGATCCCGAATGGGCGTCACGTTTTTTCGCTATTCATATTCTTCTTCATGATGATGATGAACGTTCGGCTCGTGCTGTCTGGGAATCTTTTGAAGACCCGCATTCTCTGATTCGCAGTACGGTTATCAGGGAAATCCCCGGGGATGCACGCCCCTTCGGGTCGGATGATACTACAGAATTCTCCGATACAGATCAGTCTTCTCTCTATGCTGTTCTATTTAATCTGCTTCTCAATGATCCGGTATTTGAGGTTCGACAGGAAGCTAAAAAGAGAATAATGGAAGATTTTGCTACATCCTACTCCCTGGATCTCGCTTCTATGAATAACGAGCAGGTACTGCATGTTATTCAGCTTTTGTCTCCTGAGTCTCCCGAGGATCAGGATCTTGCTCTGCAGATTCTGTCGGGAGATGATCTTGAGCTGCGGCAGGGTGCTGCCAGTTATCTTCAGGAATGTGCTGTATTAGACCGTCTGTTTAAAGAAAGCTATATGAATGACAGTGAACAGCTTGAGAGAAATTACTCCCTTTTGAAGAATTCTCTGGAGGTTAATGTCTCCGGATTCCTTGGAGGTCTTCAATCCAATAACAATCGAGGCTCATTACTCCTGGCTTCAAGACTCTTGAAAACTGCCGGTCCTCAGGATTCAATCACACATCTGGCTGACCGGGTCTTTACTCAGGATATTGAAAAGAAAGAGGATTCAGAACTGAATGAGCTCTACACCAATACTCTTGAATGTGTCAGGCTCCGGGGTAATGATACCGCCCTTGTTCTATTGGGCCGTGAGGTCCTTGATATCCGGAATAGAGTAATTCTCCTAAAAGATACTCTGGTAGCACTGCCTCCCAGAGGAGCATATATCTTTATGCCTGTTCTTGAGGAGTTTCTGAAGGATCCGGACTTTCCTCTTAAAGATGAACTCCGGACGACTCTCCAGACAATGCCTGAAGCAGAAGTACAGACAGTGGCTATGGAGATAATCAGAAAAGGACGTGACAGTTATTCCCATGCTGTCAGAATCCAGGCTTTAAAGGTTCTGGGAGCAATGAAAAAAGAGAGTTGTCTGCAGATTATCCTTGAGAATCTTCCCATCCTGCCTCTTGAAGAGGCCAGAGAGTTTGCTGGAATGCTCAGTTCCTATGCGGAAAATCTCTTTAATGAGAGGGTGAAATCCATCCTGGAATCTGTTGATGCCCAGAGCAGAGCAGCCATTATCGTCTCTCTTCCTGCTACAGGTAAAAAGACTTTTCTCAAGGAGATCAGAGCCGCTCTGGATGACGCAAATCCAGTTGTAAGAATTGCCAGTATATGGGCTCTTGTTGAATATAAAGAGATCAAGGAGCTGGCCCGCTGTACATCAATGCTCCGGGATCCGGTTCCTGAAGTCAGGAAGGAAGTCGCCAGAGCTCTGGGAACCAGCGGAACACAGGCGGTTCTTAAGGATATGGAAGCCGTTCTGAATGATAAAAATGAAGTCTCTGCAGTTATATATGGAATTATCGATGGTCTCGGGGCATCTGAAAGTGCTGCCTCCGTGGATATTCTTGGAAGAAAAATTGCCAATGAAGATGAATATAAGATGGACTGTATTCGAAGCCTGAGCCGAAAGAAGGACAAGAAGAGTATTTCCGCCGCAATCGAATTATTTAAAGATGCGGGACCACAGCTCAGGGAGGATTTGAGTACAGTTTTCAAGATGATGGGCTATGAGGGAGAGAAGACTATGGTTGAACTTCTTAAAGAAGATATACCCTCTCTGCAGAAATATATTGCTGAAGTTCTTGAGTCCACAGGTTTTGTGGAAAATCATATCAGAAAGCTCAAACATCGTGATTCCGCGGTTCGTCAGGAATCTGCAGCATTCCTGGCTGCAATCAGGACTAAGGCCGCATTCAGAGGTATCGTTCTGGCTGCCAGGGATCCCAATCCAGATGTCCGGATAGAAGTCACAAAAGCCCTGGAAGTTCTGAATACTGATGAGGGCAAGGAGATTTTGAAGGCTCTGGAAGAAGATCCGGATAAGAGTGTCAGAAAGTATACATTCTGGGCCCTGGAAAGAGTGAGAACAAAATCTCTGGTTTGATTAAACAGTGATCGAAAGGCTGAAAGAATATGATTCAGATTCAGGATCTCCGTTTCTCCTACCCCGAAGGACTGTTCCGTTTTGAACTGCCGGAACTGATTGTCGAAAGTGGTGAGATCTGTGGAATTACAGGTCCAAGCGGATTCGGTAAAACTACACTCCTCTCTCTGATAGCTGGAATACTTCTTCCTCAAAGCGGTCGTATAATAATCTCCGGCAAGAATCTGCCTATGCTACCTGAAAAGGAGCGGAGGTGTTTTCGTCTTGAAAATATCGGTTTTATCTTTCAGGACTTTGAACTTCTGGATTATCTCAATGTTTTTGACAATATTGCAGTAAGTAGATTCCTGGGAAAATCATCCACTCGGGGAAAACATACGAAAGATGAGTATGCAGAACGTGTGAGATTTCTAGCCTCTGAGACAGGAATCGAGAAACATCTGCACCGCTATCCATCCCGGCTTTCCAGGGGAGAGCAGCAGAGAGTTGCACTCTGTCGTGGTCTTTTTAATCGACCCTCACTGATCCTTGCGGATGAGGCTACAGGGAGTCTCGATCCTGCTAACCGGGATGTGATCCGGGAGCTGCTTGTTGGGTTCTGCCGAAAGGAAGGGGCCACTCTTCTGGAGGCTACCCATGACCGCAGCGGGATGGATCGTTTTGACCGGGTTCTGGATCTGCCGTCTATTGCTCAAACAGTTCTTCTTGAGGAGCTGCCATGAGGAAGCTCCTTTATCTTGCCCTCTGCTATTTAAAATACCACCGGATCAGAACCCTGATTCTGGTTCTAACATTGGTCAGTCTTTTTTATCTCCCCCTGGCTCTTTCTCTGATAACGGATCTTTCGGAGAAGAGTCTGAGCTCCCGGGCTGAAGACAGTCCTGTAGTCATTGGATCAAGAGGAAGTGATCTGGATCTTGTAATGAATGCACTCTATTTTCAGCCTTCGGCTCAGAGGGAGATTCCCTATAAAATCTTAACAGTCCTTAATGACATGAAACTGGGTGTTCCGGTTCCCTATTATCTGGGTGATACGGCCCGCGGCATTGCCGTAGTCGGAACTACGCCTGCCTATTTTTCACATAGGAACCTTCGGCTTGAGGAGGGTGCAATGATCACCGGACTGGGGGATTGTATTTTGGGCAGAATTACAGCCGATGCTCTGGGGTTGAAACCCGGAGATACTCTTATTACCGATCCGGAAAATCCCTATCATCTGGCCGGAAGTTATCCGTTGGAACTCAGGGTGACTGGCATTCTGGCCAGCTCCTCATCCTGGGATGACAAGGCCGTATTCACAGATATTAAAACTGCCTGGATAGCCAGAGGACTGGGGCATGGGCATGATAATCTGGCTGCCAATCCTTTCAGTATTCTAAAAGAGGAAGATGGCAATGTTGTGGGGAATGCATCGGTGAAAATGTATAACTCCATCGATCCTGATATGCGGAATAACTTTCACTTTCACGGTTCTGTAGATGAGTTTCCATTGAGCGGTATTTTATTTTTCCCGGACAATCCCAGATCGGAAGCCCTGATTCTCTCTACACTTTCAGATGATGATTTACTGCAGGCAGTTGAATCGGACAAGGTCATTCTCAAACTGCTCCATACACTTTTCAGAATACGGGAGATTCTGAACTGGGTATTAGCTGTTACTCTGGTTGTTACCATTGCCGCCATTTTTTTTATACTTGCTTTGACGGTTAGACTCAGAAAGAAGGAGAGTCTAACTCTCTACAGGATGGGGGGGAGCGGTATCCTTATTCTAAAGTTAACCGCCGTGGAAACTGTGATATTAAGCTTTCTCTCCCTACTGATATCTTTTCTACTTCTGGCTGTGACCTGGATGTTCAGACTGCGGATTCTTGAGCTATTGATTCAATAGGAGATAATACTGTGAAAAGGGTTTTTCTGGTACTTACTGTTTTTATCTGTGCCGCCAGTCTTCATGCATCGGGATCGAATGAGACAAAACCAGAAGAACTGGGCAGGCCCATCGTTTTTGCCGCCAATTATCCACTATATTATATCTGTCAGCGATATTCCGGAGATTTCATCGAATTGATTTGGCCCTTCGCTGATGATGAAGATCCGGCGTTCTGGGAGCCCTTGGATGTTCAAATCAGAGAGCTGCAAACAGCGGATCTTCTGATTCTGAACGGTGCCGAATATGAAAAATGGCTGGAGTACAGCTTTATTGATCCCAACCTGGCAGTGGACAGCTCTTCCCGTTTTAAAGAAGATTATATTGTGACAACAGGGGGAACAAGCCACAGCCATGGTGCCGGTGCTCTGCATGATCATGGAGCTACGGCATTTTCACTCTGGCTGGACCTGGAATTGTATGCTCGTCAGGCTGAAGCTGTACATAAAGCCCTCCTGACACTGCTTCCTGCAGAGAAAGAGATCCTTGAACAGCGGCATGGAGAGTTGCTTCAGGAGCTGGACAAACTGGATCAGTCATTTCACACAGCCGGGGCAATATTCAAATCAGAGGTCCTTCTGGCCAGTCATCCCATCTATCAGTATTTTTCCAGAGCCTATACGGGAGAGGTTAAATCTCTACTTCTGGAGCCTGATATCTTTCCTTCCGAAGAAGACTGGGATCTTCTGGCGGATCTTAAAAAAGAAAATAATTCTTCATTGATGATCTGGGAGGGGAAACCAGTTCTGGAAACTCAGAAAAAACTTAAAGAGATGGATATTATCTGGGTTGTTATATCACCAGGATTCAATAAGCCTCTTGAGGGAGACTATCTTGATATCCTTAAGAAAAACCTTGAAGAACTTGAGAGTCTGAGGGATCTCAATAAATGAAGCAGGCCTTATATCAAATACTGAAAGCTCCGATTTTCCATTTTGCTGTGATTGCACTGGCTCTTTTTATCCTATATGAATATCTCCTCCCTCCTGAAAAAGAAGAGATCATAATCACCCGGCAGACCATGAACAGCCTTGTCAGATCTGAGCAGGAGGTCCGTGAAAATCCTCTGAGTAATGATGAAATAATAGACCTGGTACAGGACTATATTGATGAAGAGGTTTTGATAAGAGAAGCCTACAGACAAGGCCTGGACAGAAGTAATTACAGGGTCCGGAAACAGCTCCTCGATTTGATGCGCAGCGGACTGAATGATAATATTAAGCAGCCTTCTGAGGAAGTATTGAAACAGTTCTATCTGGATAACCGTGATGATTTCAGAATTCCGGCACTGCGAAATTTTAAGCATGTCTTCTTCTCCAATGAAAGCAGTGACACACCCGCCGATCTGCAGAGTTTTCTGAGTTACTTTGAAGAAATAGATTCAGATTTTAATAGGGCAGGGGATCTTTTTCTTAATGGTTTTGAGTTCAGGCATCTCTCTTTTGAACAGTGCAGTATTTTTTTCGGCAGAGAATTTGCGGCCATGCTGTTTGATATTCCCGATTCAAGCTGGGCTGGACCTATTGCCACGGGTGAGGGTATTCACTATGTACTGATGGAAGATGTTATTCCAAGTCAGGTTCCTGAATATGAAGACATTAAGATCTATCTTGGTGAAAGCTATGTTTATACAAAAAATAAAGAAGTTCAGGAGAAAAAGATTCTACAGATGAGAGAGTCTTACAGGATTGTCATAGAAGAAGCTGATATTCCATGAAAAAGGCTCTGCTTCTGATTGCTCTTCTGGGCAGTCTGAATTCTCTTTATGCCGACAATACGGGAATTCTCAAGTCCCGGTTGATTGAGCTGGCTGAGGGAGATTATCTACTGGAGGTTGAGGTTCCGATCCTTCAGGAATCTGCAATCGGTGACCCTGTTTTTCCCGATCGTTTTATTCTGAGTGAAAAAGGGAGGAGTGAGTTCCAGGGGATGGTCACTCTTCACTATCGCTATAACTCCCTGACAGATGCTCTTAATGAAAAGGATCTTCTTATACTGCCCTGGATCATCAACGGCACATCCCTCACCGTATTCAGACAGGACGGCGATCTGAAACAGCGCCTGTATTTAAGGACTCTTGAAGGGATTAAAATTCCTCTTGGCAGTTATTTTCATAAGGTAAGAACTAAGGGTGAGATTGTTACAGCCTGGATACGGCAGCTTTTATCCAGGGCGGAACTGCTGATCCCTTTTATCCTGCTGGCACTGATACTGGCTTCATTTGAATCTTTAAGAAGTGCATTAAATTTCTGTCTCATTTTTTTTGCCGGGCAGTCATTGGCCATGGTAACAGGAGAACTGGGCCTTCCGGGCCCCGATCTTCTATATGCTCAGCTTTTAGTTCTCGCCTTAGCTCTTTTTATAGCTTCCTTCAGAGATATTCCAGACCTGAGAGTTTTGTTTGCTCCGGCTGGAGTTGTCGGATATCTTTTTGGAGCCGGCTTATTCAATGAGATATCATTTCTTCCTTATAGTCCGGATATTCTTCTTATCCTTCACCTCCTCAGTACAGTCTATTGGAACCTGCTTTTTACTTTGTTTACTATGTTTCTGATTCTGGCATCATCAATTCTGATAGAGAAGGGCCTTCTCTCCTCAGTCTTGAAATATCTCTGTGGAGTTTTTGCTTTATTTTTTTTCCTCCTCCTATTTCAGGAGAGAGTCGTGACGGGAGAACGGGATGTTCTGAATCTTTCGGCCGGTACTAACCAGAGCCGCTATGACCTGCCTGATCCTCAGGTTCTTCAGAATAACCAGAATACAAAATCCATGCTGAGTATGACTGTTCCGGCACAGGCCTATATGGCGATAGATCCCTTTGAACTGCGTATAGAAGTTCTGCTCCGTCTTGATGAACTTATGAGCACTCTGCATATGGACGATAATTCCCTTGCTTTAGAGGATCAGAAGGACTTTCTGATAACTCTGATAGATGAGTTTGTTTCATCTATCAGAGTCAGCGCTGACGATGTGTCATTACACCCCATAGACAAAAGGGCCGATTTTGTGACTTTAGGCAGCGGTGGAGTCAGTCTGCGGTCCACTGCCGTGATTGAAAAACGCAATGAGGGGCTTGTGGGTCTTTCCCTTATATATGGAACTGCAGAACTTCTCAGAGAGGTTCAGGTGGAGTGGAATTTTTTCCCTTCAGGAATTGATTCTCTACCCGGCAGGACTTCACAGATCTGGGGAACAGAGGCTGTAATGATCAGCAGGGAAGATAATATATGGGCATGGGCCAATCCTGTGAAGCGCTCTCTTTTTCCTGAAATCCAGGAGATCTCAGTGAAGTCTGCGGGGATACCGTTTCTTTCAATTCTTTTTCTAATTGGAGCTGCAGTTGTTGTCATCAGAAAGGCATTTTCTCAGAGGCTTGCTCTATCCCTGCTGCTTCTTACTTCCATCCTGACTTATCCCTTTGCCAGAATTCCAATTCCCGGAGGATGGTCTCCCAGAACTGAAGAACAGATTGCCGCTGTAACGGAAGCTCTGCTGACAAATCTCTACCGCTCATTTGATGTTCAGGAAGACAGAGAAGTCTATGATCGTCTGGCACTATCGGTTTCGGGGGAGCTTCTACAGGATGTTTTCCTGCAGAACAGAAAGGCTATGGTTCTTGAAAATAAAGGTGGTGCCAGGGCCAGGATGGATCATCTGGAGCTTCTTTCCATGGATAATCTACGCAAGGAAAAAGATGGATTCAGGGCTGATGCTGAATGGACCGTCAGCGGCTCTGTCTCACATTTCGGCCATACTCATTACAGGAAAAACCGCTATCTGGCCGATATTCTGCTTACGGTTGAAGAGAAGAGCTGGAAGATTACAAATCTGAAGATGCTGAGGGAAGAGCGGGAATTCTAGATATTTCCGATATCTGAATTATACGGTTCTCAATATCTCAAGAATCTTCACCATGGCAAGAGTATCCAGTCTGCAGTATTCCAGAAGTCCCTGCCTTATCTTTTCCTGGTCCCGGGGATCAGTCGAAGACGATAGATAAAGCCATATCGTCGATGCTTCTCCTCCGTTTTTTACCCCGGGAAGATCGGCATAGGCCTTTTCCATTTCAGGAACCAGGGCAGGAAGGACTTTCTTGATGGAATAACTCCCTTTCATCTCAGGATGGTAATACCAGCGTTTCTGGAAAGGAAGCATCAGGTCTGAAATCCGTTCACTGATTGAAGTCAGCTCTTTCTCAATATCGGTAAAAAGGGCGGCAAGTTTGTTGATAACACCTTTTTCAAAAGATTTGTTATAGGCAAGGATGCTTCCCTCTTCGGGAATATCTTTAATAAGATTTTCAGCCAGTTCCCTACGGGGATCTGAATCCCAGGGGCCGAGAAATTCCTTATGGATTAACTCATTTCCATCCTCAATATGCAATGAATACTGGAAGGGTATCTGTTGATAGGGTTTTACTCCCTCATATTCGGGAACTGCCTGCTGGAAACTTTCAAAGTCCAGATGAGAGATAGGATACTCCAGTAAGCTGAGAAACTCTCTGATGGGATCTGATTCAATATGAAGATTTCCCTCTATATGCAGCTGTTGCGCCTTACCCATTTCAGCCGGATTCAGATCGCTCAGTCTGATAATTCCCTCTGTGAAATATTTGAATTTGTCATCCATTCTTGAGGTTGTCAGTGTGAATACTGAGTCTTCAGGTATACCGGCAAGTGTCTGCCAGCAGTAGTCCCTTGCAAAGCACTCGTAGGGGGAAAGGCATCGATGTCCGATTTCCTGTTCAGGTTCACTCTCTTCCAGAAGAGATTTCATCTCTTTAATTCTCTCGGGGATAAGTCTTTTATGAGCAAGGATATTGAGGCTGATATCTGCAATAGTAAATAGTTCTTTCAGATCGAGTTCAGCTCCTCTGACATATCGGTTATTAATATGAACGATATTTTCAGATTTCAGTTTTATTCCGCAGTTTTCCAGCACATAGCTCTGAACCGCCGCATCATGAATATATATATCTTTCACTCCCGTGGAGCTTTTTACCTCGTATATATTCCATAGACCATTTTCATAATGGAGAATGTCTACGGCAACAAATATTTCATCAAAGATAAATGATGCCTCGTATATTGTGGTTACACCTTCATGGATAAGCTGTTTTGTACGGGCGGCCATCCCCGGCAGGTCGGTTCTGTCAAAAGGTATTTCCTCTCCACCGGGAAATAATCTACAGGCCGTTTCTCCAACATAATGTCCAGTATCAAATATCTGCTGCTGATGTGTAGAGGGAGGAGTCAGAACTTCACGCTTCTTTCTGGAGAGCCAGAAGAATTTAGGGCATTGGAGATAACATGTGTATTGAGATTTTGAAAGCATGATTTTATTATAGATTATGTTTTCAGCCGGAACTACATAGATATTAAAAATTAATGATAGGGAGCTTGATTCATCTTATAGTTAATCTGGAGGGTTTAATGAAAGTCAAGAAACTACTCACCGGGCTCTTTTTTCTAATATTTATTACGTCAATTCATGGCGAGATCAGAGTTGGTCATGCACGGATTTCCGGTTCACTCGAAATGCCAATGGCTGTAGATGCAATTGTAAAGACAGAAGTGACTTTTTATGAGGAGAATGCAGATTGGACAGAGGATTCTCCGGCAGTACCATTTCCATATAAGGGAGATTGGATCTTTACCTGGGACAGTGATTCGCCCGGGATCGTTCAGTTTATTGGAGATCTTAATTTCGGAAATTATTTTTCAATAACAGATGCAGGACCCCTAGGTGGAGTCACAAGACAAAGCTATTATAATTTTACACACCATCTTTCGGGGACCGCAGAATGGGATACCTCCACAAACACTCTTTTTTATGAGTTTTTACCTGTACAAAGGAATGATGGTAGAGCCTCTTCCATAGCCCAGTCCAAGCCGGCTGATTGTGAAAAAATTAAGGGTCTGGGAGCGATGAAAGCTTGTAAGGCTTTTAATGAAACCAGTCTCGAACTTGAGGGATTCGTTATTAAATTAAAGTTCAATAAAAGCCTTTCAATGGCGAAGGGAGAACTCTTGATGATTCAATATGGTGGTTCCGGTATTACCAAATCTCTGGCAGAAGCTATCTCAGAAGATTTAATCGTTGAAATCAGGATGAAATAAACAAGAATCTTCCTGCCGTTAAATGATAAAGATATCAAGGGTTAAAAAGAATGACTAAATTAACGACACAAATATATTACCATTTTGAGTCAATCAATTCCCTGACGATCTCCACAGCTCTTCCCGGTTTTCCTTTATTGCCTTCCAGGTTGTAGATATCTCTGAAGATGATTTCCAGAGTATTTCCTTTTGCCGCATCCAGTGTTTCATCTATATGCTTTTTAAAATTCTCTTCGTCCAGTTCCTTCCCAACTCCGATGTAATTGGGACTGGGTTTTCTTGAATAAATGACATTCTGCCCTTTCAGGTATTCTCCCATTTTCTTTTCATCACACCAGGGAGAAATGGATACTTTCCGCAGATTGGGCAGCTTGCTTATGTAATCTTCCCAGACATCATGGACAGGCTCGCAGCAGCCGTAATACAGGAGTCCGAATTCTTCTGCCAGTTCACCATAAGAGGGATAGATATATTCGCCGAACATATCCGGTGAGATCCCTACAGACTCCTGAGAATTCATGTTTCCCCATAAATCTTTTGATATAATATCATTTCCATCAACAGTCCTACGGGGAATTTCCGATGTAAATCCATAACTTCCCGAACCGGCATAATCATTGCCGTTATTCAGAGTAAGGAGTCCCTCTTTTTCCTGCCATCTGATATATCTGATTATATCTTCCTTGATAAAGGAGAAAAGCTGATGCATCTCATCAGGATCATCAAACATGGCAAACATCATTGCCTCCATTCCCATAAGTTCAATAATCTGGGCGGTAGGCATAATGTGCCAGTTGAGTGATGTATTTTTTATCACTACGGGAAGAATGTCTCCGACGACTCCTTCAATAAAATTCTTAGTTTCATTTGTCTGGATCCAGTCGACTGAATATTCTGAATGCTGCAGCTTGGGCAGATCGTCCTTCAAATTACTGATAAGATGACTGCTTTCATACCCTATTTCCCGTCCCTCACTGTCTTTCGAATATTTGTGTTTATATCCGCTTGCAAAGGCTTTGAAGTCAATTTTCAGTTCCATGGGGATATAGGGAGGAATGACCTTGTCATCGTTTATCAATTCATAATTCAGGATCTGTTCCAAAAGGATATTTTCAAGGTATTGTCCAGGCACTGTGGAACACTTCAATTCAGGCAGAAAATCACTATTGAAGGTAATATTCTCCATAACGACTACCGGCTTATCACTACTCAGCTGATTATGAGCATTCCAGAGAGTTGTCCTCTCTTCCATGACATCCAGTTTTGAATACTCATTATACTTCTTTGCCAGTTCTCTCAAATATGATTTTTCATTATTTGTGATTTCTAAAACCATAATTTACTATCTCCCACTATTGTTACCAAATGCATATATTATATTCAATTAGATAATTATCTCATTGGAAGACTCTTGAATCTACCATACAATTTATGATAATTATTATCTATGTGTGATATCGTTACTCATAACTGGGGTGTTGATTTCAATATTATCAGCCCAATGGAGAATCTTCCCCGAATTCTCAATATTCACGAAAGCACAATAAATGATTCCCGCTATCAATGGAGTTCCGAGGAACATGGCCAATATAAAAGTGAGGAGACTTCTATTTTTCAGTTTACCCTATCAGGATGCGGAGCTTTTGATGATGGTGACAATGTCCACAGGCTGCCTTCAGGTACAGCATTCCTTACTAATACGATGGATAAACATTACAGATACTATTATCCCGAAAGTTTAACTGAACGGCAGGTTGTTCTCTGGTGCAATTTCCAGTCATCATATTCTATGAAAATGGTTGAGGAGATAAACTCCCGTTTTGGATATATTTTTCATTTACCCGAAACGACCGGCATTATTAAAAAGCTTCTCGATTTAAAAAGCTTGCAGGAATCCTACTCGACAATGCTTGCCTCTGAAAATGCAAAATTGGCTAGCGAACTATTATATGAACTGATCTGGAGTAAAGAAAAAGAAAATACAGGAAACATTGAAACTGTTCTAATAGAAAAGGCATTGCAGATTATCAATACCAATTCAAACCGCTTGTACAATGCCGGAGAACTTGCGGACAAACTTTCCATATCAAGAGAGCACTTGAGTCGGGTATTTAAAAGGCAATTGGGCATAAGCCCCTACCGCTACATAATCTCAAGCAAGATTGAAATGGCAAAAATGAAACTGAGAAATACATCCATCCCTGCAAAGTCCATATCTCATGAACTGGGTTTTACTTCTCCAGTTCAATTTACAAATATGTTCAAAAAAGACAGTGGCATTACTCCTGGAAACTACAGGAAGATTTACAGGGGGAAATAGAGTTCCTTCCGGTAAGTGATATTCTGGACTACTTATTTCTGACGATTTCTGTATTCCCGGGGAGGAACACCCATAATTCTTTTAAAGATCCGGGTAAAGTAATAAGGGTCACTAATTCCTATCTGTGTGCTGACCTCGCCAATTTTCTCTGAAGTCATATCCAGCAAATTACAGGCTCTCTGGATTTTCATCCGATTGAAGTGTTCAATAGGGCTGTGTCCAGTTTTCTGCTTGAAAAGTCTGCATAAGTATTGAGGGGTCATAGATACCTTATTGCTTAATTCTTCAAGAGTGAGACAGCTGTTGATCCTGCTTTCCATTATGGATAGGCACTCAATGATTGCACCCTGGGAAAGCGCAGAACCCATCTTTCTATCACTACGTAGAGCTCCCATCAAATGCCATAGCCTGCTGCAGGCCAGATCATATTTTATAGGGCTGATTCCGTCCTGGAGGGAGCTGCATATGAGTGAAAAAATATTTCGGCTCTCCTGACCGAAGGGTAGGGGGAAGGGAGCATCAGAATGTATTCCTCTTAAACTGCTTCTTATTTCCTTCGATTGTAATCCTCCAAAATGAATCCAGAAGATCTGCCACCATCCACCCTCGCTTGTTCCATATATATGAGGGATTCCTGCGGGCATGATGATTGCTTCATCTTTTTTCATATCGAAGTGCTGGTTATTGAACTCAAACCAGCCGTTTCCTCCTGTACATATTATCATGACCTCGGAATCACATCCCTCTTTTCGGGAGACAAGGTTCTCTTCGGCCCTGGGAAAGTGACCAATATCACTAACATAAAGCTGTTTTATTATTTCATCGGACTTCTGAAAGTTCTCAGGAGGCACAACAATCATGATCTGGTTTGAAAAACCGTCTCTTCTTTTCATTGATCCATATTAATATAATCTAGTTATTTGTGCAAATATATCTATTTCATTTACATTATTGCCCTCTTAATATGGAATTGATGTTTATTTGTTTTATGGAGGAAATTTTCTGTAAAAGATAATTGAGTGAATGTCTGTAAGGGGAAATTATGAGAAAGAAAGCACTTGTTACCGGAGGAGGGCGGGGGATCGGCCGGGAAATCGTCCTGGAGCTTGCCCGCAGAGGATGGGATATCGGTATAAATTATCACAGCAGTGATATAGGGGCTCTTGATACAAAGGAGCTTGCTGAAAAATCCGGTGTTGATGTTGAACTCTTCAGGGCTGATATAGGGAGAAAGGCTGATATAGATATTCTGTTTGATCAATTTCTTGAACGTTTCGGGCAAATTGATCTCCTTGTAAATAATGCCGGAATAAGTACATTCAAACCCTTTGTTGGTGTGACAGAAGAAATATGGGATTCGATCACAAATATTGACTGGAAAGGAACTTTTTTCTCTGCCCAGAGAGCTGCCAGGAATATGATTGAAAGTAAATCGGGTGGAGTCATCCTTAATATGTCTTCAAATCAGAAAGACGGGTGCTGGCCGACGGCAAGTGTCTATGGTCCCACTAAAGCTGCTATTGCAAAATTTACAAAGCATATCGCCATGGAATTGGCTCCCTATAAGATCCGGTCCATTGCCATAGCCCCTGGATATACTGATGTCGGTTGGCCTGCGGAAGACCCTGTTCATGAGGCCACAGATAAAATTCCATTAAAGAGATTTGCGACCCCGGAAGAGATCGCCCGGGTTGTCGGTCATCTTATCTCAGATGATTTCGCCTATATGACAGGTTCCTGTCTCGATATAGACGGGGGGGCCCTTCTTCCCATTTATACAGAAAATGATCTGGATACAGATTGGTCCTCCACAAAAATTCAGTAAAAAGAGAGTCTTGAAATGATAATAACAAAATTGGAAATATTTCATGTTAAACCCAGGTGGAGTTTTTTAAAGATCTCTACTGATGAGGGAATCATCGGCTGGGGTGAACCCATTCTTGAGGGTAGAGCCCGGACAGTTGAGGCTGCAGTGATGGAGCAGGCTGAGTTCCTGATAGGAAAGGATCCATTAAGGATTGAGTATCTCTGGCAGTCTATGTATCGGAATACCTTCTATCGGGGAGGGGTCATTCTTATGAGTGCCATAAGTGGTATTGAACAGGCTCTCTGGGATATTAAAGGTAAGTTCTATAATATGCCCGTCTATGAGATGCTTGGAGGAATGTACCGGGATCGAATCAGAATCTATGGTCATTGCTGGGGTGCAACTACAGAGAAGATAATCACCCGAGGCCTTGAAAGAAAAACAAATGGATTTACAGCCATTAAAGTTCTTGTTGAACCCTTCACCGCAAACAGGGGGACAAAAAGATATATAGAATCTCAGATCCAACGCTTTAAAGAAATCAGGGAAGCTGTCGGGGATGATATGGATATTGCCATTGATTTTCATGGCCGCCTGACTCCCGATATGGCTGTACAGGTTATTCGTGGAATCGAGCCCTATTATCCTCTATTTATCGAGGAACCCTGTCTTCCTGAGAATACGGATGCCATGGCCGGAATTTCAAACTCTGTCACAGCCTCCATTGCCACGGGGGAGCGTCTTGTAGGTCGCGGTGCATTCCGTCCACTCTTTGAGGCCGGTACTGTTTCTGTTATTCAGCCTGATCTCTCCCATGCCGGAGGAATTCTCGAGGTAAGAAAAATCGCCGCTATGGCTGAAACCTATTACTGCAAAGTTGCTCCCCACAATCCATTAGGCCCTGTTTCCCTTGCTGCCAATATTCAGCTGGCAGCCTGTACTCCCAACTTCCTGATTGCCGAGCATTTCGGGATGAAGGAAGAGTGGGATCTTGGTGAGGGATATTTAGAAATACCTTTTGAGGTTGAAGACGGTTATATCAAGTTGACCGATCGTCCGGGTCTGGGGATTACTGTGAATGAAGAGATGCTCCAGGAGAGGGCATTTTCAGGAGACTGGGATTCTCCCCGGCTCTATACAGAGGATGATAACACCATTGTTGACTGGTGAATTTTATAAATCCCCCCTGTTCTTTATTAACTAATATGGGAATATGATTAATGATATAATAATACTATGAGAATTATCATAAGCGGAACAACGAATGGAATTGGTTATGCAACTCTTCGAGAACTGTTTAAGAATGGTCATGAACTCATAACAGTTAACCGTAACATTGACAGGGCTGAGGAAGTTAAGAAAAAGTTTGAAAAGGATATTAAAACAGAAGGGAGCATAACAAATTTCAATGCGGACTTTTCTGATCTTGATTCTGTGCAGTCAGTTTGCCGGGAAATCAAATCATATTACAGTTCTGTTGATGTACTGATTAATAATGCGGGTCTGTTTTGTGATTCCTATCGGCAGACTGCACAGAGTCTTGAAATGACCCTTGGGGTAAATTATTTTGCACCGGTGCTGTTAACCCAGGGGCTTCTGCCTTTATTGAAAGAATCCGGACGCGCAAGAATTATCAATGTATCTTCAAGGGCTGCTCTTTTTGGAAAGATCAGGTTCAAGAATTTTTACAGTTTGAAAGCAGCTCATGGCTTTCCCGCATATTCCGCGTCGAAGCTTGCTTTAGTCTTATGGACCAGGAGTCTTGCCGATTCACTCGTCGGTATTGATGTTATTGCCGTTCACCCCGGTGAAGTCGCTTCAAACATATGGACCGGCGACACTTTTTTTATGAAGATGATGGCCCCTATAGTCAGAAAAAAATATCAAACCATAGAAGAGGGTGCTGAAACGAGCATTCATCTTGTGGAGACTGGTGATGTTTCCAGATTCAACGGTTTCTTCGTTGAAAAACAGGACCAGATAGTGCCCTATAATAAACGCTGCTTAGATGACAAACATAGAGACCTGCTCTATTCTGAAACTGAGAAACTATTCGTAAAACTGGGGTTCTCCCCAATGCTGTAGTTTTATTCCATGGGAATTTAATGGCAATAATTTTCTATATTCTGATAATTGATACATGTTTAACTTCTTTTTTAGACCTCATGCAGAGCTAAATTGACATCCCCGTCTGTTTGCCCTCCAATTATTCAGGCCGCTCCTCAGGTTCGAGTCCTCACTTTAAAGAAATAAAAAAAAAGCTCCAACGACCTGAAGGTCATTGAAGCTTTGATTGTGCCTGGAAGAGGACTCGAACCTCCGTAACCGCTAATAAAGCCCCATCTACCAGTAACTGAGATTTCTATGCATTTTCTATTCTAAAGGAGTGGAAAATGAAAAGAAGAACATCAGAAGATTGGGATCACATAATCCGGGACTATAAAGAGT